>QNBQ01000431.1 GCA_003645735.1 Candidatus Poribacteria bacterium | reverse complement strand
GAACGTCTGCACCCTGTTCCCCTCGGCGGGCTACGTGATCCTGCGCCAAAACGCCTCAAAGGAGGCGACCTGCGTCCTGATGACCTATGGAAGATACGGCTCGGGCCACGGCCACCCCGATAAGCTCCACATCTCCCTCTACAGCCACGGGAGGATCGTCGCCCCTGACCCGGGCAGCCTGGGATACGACAACCCAGAGCATCTGACCTGGGCGAACCAGACCATAGCGCACAACACCGTGACCGTCGATGAGGTCTCCCAATACCCCCAGGGCATGAGCGATTCGATCTGGGCGGGCGAGAGGAGGGGGAAGCCGTCCGTCGGCAAGCTGATCTTCTTCCACCCGGGAAGGGTTTTGAAGGCCGCGCGGGCGACGTGCGACAACGCCTATGAAGGGGTGATACTGGATCGGACGATCGCCCTCATCGGCCCGCTCCTCGTCGATGTCTACCGGGTTCGAAGCGCGGACGAGCATCAATACGACTGGGCGTTCCACGTGGACGGGCAATTGATCGAGGCCTCGCTGAAGCTGGAGGAAGTTCCGGGCGTTCTCTCGCCCAGCCGCGGATACTCCCACATAATCGACGTCCGCCGCGGGCGGATGAACGGTCACAGCTGCGATTTGACCTTCTCAGTATCCGAGGGGGACGTCATGCGCATGACGATCCTACCCGTCCCCGGCGGCGAGCTCATCCTGGGGAACGGCTTGAAGACGAGGGAGGAGCGGATGCCGGTGGTCATCGTCCGGGCGAGGGGCGAAGATGCCGACTTTGTGGCGGCCATATGGGTCGGGCCGCGCTCCGCCCCGCCCTTCCGGGTCGAAAGGCTTGAGGGGATGCCCGAGGGGGTCATCGGGCTGATGATCGAAAACCCGGACGGCGAGCGTTATTACCTAGTGAGCGCCGGGAAGCTGCGGAGGATCGAGGTCGGCGGGGAGGAGGTGGAGGGCCAGCTGGCCCTGTTCCGCGAGGAGGATGGGGGAATCGAAGCGGTGGAGGTGGTCAGGTGATCGGCCTTCCTTGATTTCACCTCCCCTTGGTGATATACTTCAGACGGGCCGTTGGGGTTGGTGAGATGTTTCAGAGGAGGATATGGAGGTTCAAACAGGTCGATCCCGAGGTCAGCTTCAGGCTGGCGGACAGGCTCAAGATATCCCCGCTGCTCGCCCACCTTCTGGCATCGAGGGGGATAAGAGATGAGGAGTCCGCCCGCAGGTTCCTCTACCCCAGCCTCGACCACCTCCACGACCCCTTCCTACTGCCCGACATGGATCGGGCCGTCACCAGGATATTGGAGGGGCTGTCCAAGGGGGAGCGGATATGGATCTACGGGGATTACGACGTGGACGGGACGACCGCGATAAGCATGTTGCTGCTCTTCTTCCGGAGGCTGGGCGTTGAGGCGAGGTATTACATACCCAACAGGCTGGTAGAGGGATACGGCCTGAACGTCGACGCGATAACGGAGATAGCGGAGAAGGGCTGTGACCTGCTGATAACGGTCGACTGCGGCATCTCCTCGGTTGAGGAGGTGGAGCACGCCAAAAGGCTGGGGATCGACGTCGTCATCACCGACCACCACCACCCCAAAGGCGAGATCCCAAAAGCTCACAGCGTGGTCAACCCCAAGCTTCCTGGCAGCCTTTATCCGTTCAAGGAGCTTGCTGGGTCGGGCGTGGCCTTCAAGCTGATACAGGCGCTGGCTAAGGCGGAGGGGATGGAGGAGGTTCCGGAGGAGTTCCTGGATCTGGTCGCCCTGGGGACCATAGCGGATGTGACGCCGCTTGTGGGGGAGAACAGGGTGCTGGCCAAGTTCGGGCTGGAGAAGCTGTCGGCGAGGGAGAGGGTCGGGATAAGGGCGCTGTGCGACGCCGCAAGCCTGAGGGCTGAAAAGCTGAACTCATACCACGTCTCCTTCATCCTTGCCCCCCGGCTCAACGCGTCGGGCAGGCTCGACACCGCCCACAGCGTCGTCGAGCTGCTGACCACCGACTCATATGAGATCGCCAGGAGGATAGCCTTCAAGCTCAACCTGGACAACGCCGAGCGGCAGAAGATCGAAAAGCGGATCCTGACGCAGGCGATCGACATGGTCAACGCCATGGATCTGAGGAGGGAGAAGGGGATCGTGCTGGCCAGCGAGGAGTGGCACAGAGGGGTGATAGGGATAGTCGCCTCGAGGATAGTCGAGAGGTTCTACAGGCCGACCATACTGATCGCGCTGGAGGAGGACGAGGGGCACGGGTCGGGCAGAAGCATACCGGAGTTCGACCTGTTCGAGGGGATCTCCAGGTGCGAGGATCTGCTTCTGAGCTTCGGGGGCCACAGCGCCGCGGCGGGCATCAGGATAAGGAGGGAGAAGATCCCCGATTTCAGGCGGAGGTTCTCGGAGGTGGTCGCCGAGACGCTCTCGGAGGAGGATCTGACGCCGAAGGTGGAGATCGACCTGGAGGCGCTTCTGGAGGAGCTGACGGTGGAGATGGCGGAGGAGATGGAGCTTCTGGAGCCTTTCGGGTTTGGGAACCCGTCGCCGCTTTTCGCCGCGAGGAACCTCTCGATCGTCGGCCTGCCCCAGCTGATGAAAAACGATCACCTGAAGTTCAAGGTGAGGGACGGCAGGGCCTCAAGGGAGGTTGTGGCCTGGAACATGGGCCGGCTTTACACCCCGCTTTCCAACAGGAACATCACGTTCGACCTTGCCTTCCAGCCCAGGCTGGACGAGTGGAGGGGATCGAAGAGGCTCAGGCTTGAGCTGAGGGATATCGTCATCCACCCCTCCGAATCGCCCCCCATCTACCCGCCCGAGGGGTCGGTCGGGTTCAAGATCGTCGACAGAAGAGGTATACAGGACAAGTTCGCATACATCTCCAGGCTGCTGGAGCGGGAGGAGAGGACCCTGCTTTACGTCAGGAGCGCCAGGGATGTGGAGAGGCTGGCGGAGGGGATAGAGGGGGCGCTTCTGGGG
>QNBQ01000430.1 GCA_003645735.1 Candidatus Poribacteria bacterium | reverse complement strand
GGGGGAGCTGGCCTCCAAAGCGGTGCTCATGGGCGGGGACGGGATCGTCCCCGGCGCCGGCAACGTCGTGCCCCACCTCTACAGGGAGCTTTACGAGGCGGCCAAAAAAGGGGACGTGAGGACGGCGGAGAGGCTTCAAAGGCTGGCCGACGAGGTGGCGGGGATATACGTTAAGGGAAGGACGCTGTCCCAGGCGCTGGCGGCCCTCAAGGCGATGATGAGCGAGCTGGGGCTTTGCGAGCCGACCGTGCTGCCGCCGCTCATCACACTGGAGGAGGGGGAGAGAAGGAGGATCGCCGATCAAATGAGGAGGCTGGCCCCTTATCTGCCCCGCCTCAACCCGAGAAGCTGATCCCGTCTTCAAAAACGGGCTGAAGCTTGACCTCTATGCCCCGTTTTGGTATAATTAGGCGTGCCTAACATTTCATGAAGGGTGAGGTCATGGAGGTTTTGACGCCGAGCCTTGAGGATTACCTTGAGGCTATATGGCTTTTAGGCCTCAGCGAGAGGGTGGTCAGGGTCAGGGACTTGGCCAGAAAGCTCAAGATAAAACCCCCATCCGTCGTCGGCGCGCTGAAGACGCTTCAGGAGCGGGGGCTTGTGAGGCATGAGAGATATGGCTATGTGGAGCTGACGGAGCGGGGGGCCGAGATAGCCAGAAGGATCTACGAGAGGCATAAGACGCTGTTCCAGTTCTTCCACGACGTGCTGGGGATTCCCCCGGAGATAGCCGAAAGGGATGCCTGCGCCATAGAGCACCATATAAGCAAAGAGGGACTGGAGAGGCTGACCGCCTTCCTGAGGTTCATAAGGGAATGTCCCGAGGGGGAGCCGCTATGGCTGACAAGCTTTCACTACTACATCGATACCGGCCAGAGGCCGGATCACTGTCCCAGAGGTGATAAGATGAGCGGGGTGACGCTCAGGGAGCTGGGGCCGGGGGAGAAGGGAAGGGTTTTAAAGCTGAGGGGAGGAGGGGCCGTCAAGAGGAGGCTGCTGGACATGGGGATCGTCCCGGGGGAGGAGATCGAGGTGATAAGGGTCGCCCCCCTGGGCGATCCGGTGGAGATCAGGGTCAAAGAGTATAACCTCTCGCTCAGGAAGGAGGAGGCCGAGGCGGTGATAGTCGAGGTCGAGAAGGAGTGAGACCGTGATCCCGCTATCGATGGTCGGCCCCGGAAGGGTCAGGGTCGTCCACATAGCCGGCGGCAAAGGGGTGTGGCGCAGGCTGATGGAGATAGGGGTCAGGCCCGGAGATGTGGTGGAGGTGATCAAGCCGGGGCCCGGCCCCGTCATAATAGCCAAGGGCAACATGAGGGTGGGCCTGGGCTTCGGGATGGCCCATAAGGTGTTCGTGGTCCCGATTTGAGGGAGGTGTGGAGATGGAGGTCGTCACGGTCGCCCTGGCCGGCAACCCCAACTCCGGCAAGACCACGGTGTTCAACAACCTGACGGGATCACACCAGAGAACCGGCAACTGGCCCGGCGTGACGGTCGAGAGGAAGGAGGGGGAGTTCGAATACAAAGGGGTTAAGTTCAGGGTGGTCGACCTGCCCGGAACATACGGCCTGACGGCCTACTCGCTTGACGAAAGGATAGCCCGCGATTACCTGGTGACCGAAAACCCGGACGTGGTCGTGGTCATCGTCGACGCATCCAACCTCGAGAGGAACCTTTACCTCGTCGTTCAGCTCATGGAGCTGGGGAGCAACGTAGTGATATGCCTGAATATGATGGATCTGGCGCAGAAGAGCGGGATGGAGATAGATGTGGAGATGTTGTCGGAGCGATTGGGTGTGCCGGTCGTCCCCACGGTTGCCCACCGGGGGGAGGGAATGGATCAGCTGAGGGAGGCGATCCTCCAGGCCTCGAAGCGCCCCTCAAAGGGGAGGAGGATAAGATACGGCGAGGAGATCGAGGGGGCGGTGGGCGAGCTGGAGTCGATGCTCTCCCAGCTGGAGACGGGCTATCCGACGAGGTTCATGGCTTTGAAGGTCCTGGAGGGCGATCCCGAGATGGTCGGGAAGCTGCCCGACGGGATGAGGGCGGAGGCCATGAGGATCGTCTCGAACCTCGAAAGGGAGGCGGGGGAGGACGCCGAGACCCTCATCGCCGAAAAACGATACGGCTTCATCCACGGCCTGGTCGCCGAGTGCCTCAGGCGCAGGCCTTCCCTCCAGAGCAAGATGGCCTTCTCCGACAAGCTCGACAGGATCTTCACCAACAGATACCTGGGGATACCGATCTTCCTGTTCATCATGTGGCTGATCTTCCAGCTGGTCTTCAAGCTCGGCAACCCGATAGCCGATCTGATCGACGCCGGGTTCGCGCGGCTCGGGGAGACGAGCGGGACGGCCCTGAAGGCGATCGGCGCGCCGGGGTGGTTCTCCTCCCTGGTGAGCGATGGGATAATCGCCGGGGTGGGCTCCGTCCTGGTCTTCCTGCCGAACATCATGCTGCTGTTTCTGGCCTTCTCCTTCCTGGAGGACACGGGTTACATGGCCAGGGCCGCCTTCGTGATGGACAGGGCGATGCACGCGCTGGGGCTGCACGGGAAATCGTTCATTCCCATGCTCCTAGGGTTCGGCTGCAACGTGCCGGCGATCATGGGCACGAGGATATTGGAGTCCAGGAAGGACAGGATACTGACGATACTCATCAACCCGCTCATGAGCTGCTCGGCGAGGCTGCCGATATACACCCTGTTCGCGGGCGTCTTCTTCCCCAAACATCAGGGATTGGTCGTCTTCTCGCTTTACCTGCTGGGGATAGCTCTGGCGGTGGTGATGGCCAGGCTCTTCAAATCGGTTTTCTTCAGAGAGGAGACCGCCCCCTTCATAATGGAGCTTCCCCCATACAGGCTTCCGACGCTGAGGAACGTCCTGACCTTGATGTGGCTCAGATCGAGCTTATTCCTCAGGAAGGCGGGCACCGTCATCCTGGGGGGCGTGGTGCTGATATGGCT
>QNBQ01000429.1 GCA_003645735.1 Candidatus Poribacteria bacterium | reverse complement strand
ACGATCTCCCCTTTCCACTCCGTCAGGGACGGTTTGAGGGCGACGATCGGTTTGAACGGCCTCGCCGAGGCGAGAGGTTTGCCCGAGGGCGCAATCGCCGGCGCTTTCGGCGTCAGCTCGGCTCTCCTCAAGACCGTCCTCCGCTCGACCTTCGGCCTCTCCCTCCGCATCAGCTCCACTTCCAGCCCCCCCTCTCGGACGCCTACCCTCTTCTCCTCCCTCAAAACCCAGAGGGCGATCAGGAGGGCGATGTGAAAGGCGATGGAAACAGCGAGGCTCAGACTTAGTCTCCTCAAGCTATACACCTGCCCTGGCGAGGGTTAGGATGTAGACTTTAGCCGCCCCCGCCCGCAACAGCTCGCCCGCCGCCTCCGAGGCGGTGGCGCCGGTCGTGAAAACGTCGTCGACGAGCAGCACGATCCGCCCTCTCACCGCCTCCGCGTTGCCCACCTCAAAGGCGCCCCTCACGTTCGATATCCTCTCCTCCCTCCCCTGGAAGAGGCTTTGAGGGGGCGTCTCCCTTCCCTTCAAGAGGACGTCCTTCCTCAACGGCAGCCCCATCTCGCCGGAGACTGCCTCGGCGAGGGGATCGACCTGGTTGAACCCCCTCTCCGCCAGCCGTTTCTTTGAAAGCGGCATCGGCACGACCAGCTCGGCGTCCTCGAACTCCTCAAGCGGCGCCCATTCGATCAACAGCTCGGCCAGGAACCTCCCCATGACCCTCTTCCGCTCGAACTTGAGCAGGTGTATGGCCGTCTCGACTGCTCCCTCATAGAGCAGGGCGGATCGGGCCTTGTCGAACGGGGGCCTGTCGAGGACGCAATCCCTGCAGATCGAGGCGCCCGGCCTCCCGCATATCCGGCAGACGGGCCGGGGGACCGGTTTGACCTCCGACCAACATCCCTCGCAGATGTATCGATACCTCGTCCACCCCAGCTCCTCCCCGCAACATCTGCACCTCGCGGGGAAGAGGAAGGCGAACAGGCTTTCGAGCCACACCAGCGCCCGGTTTTTCATCGGGCCAGCCGGTTGAAGAGGTCGAAGAGCTTGGAGGCCATTTTATCCCATCCGTATCTCTCGATCACCCTCTCCCTGCCGTTTCTTCCAAGCCGCTCCCGCTCCCGCTCGTCCCTCATGAGCTTCACCACCGCCTCGGCGAACCCCGCCGGGTCGTCCTCGACTATCAGGTCGACCCCCGGCCTCAGATCCAGCCCCTCGGCCCCGATGGAGGTGGAGACGACCGCCTTGCCCATCGAAAGCGCCTCCAGTATCTTCAGCCTCGTCCCTCCCCCCACCCTCAGGGGGACGATGAAGACGGCGGACGATGCCACATATGGCCGGACGTCCTCGACCGTCCCCGTCACATAGATCCCCCTCATCCTCCCGAGCCTCCTGACCCTCTCGGTGGGCGACTGGCCTACTATCAGCAGCTCCGCCTCCGGAACCTCCCTCCTTATGAGCGGCAGGATCCTATCACAAAAGTAAACGACCGCGTCCTCGTTGGGATACCAGTCCATGCTCCCCACGTAGACCATCCTCTCAGGCTCGACCTCCCTCTTCATCGGGCTGAAAAATCCGGTGTCAACGCCGTTTGGAACCACCTCCACCTTCGCCCCCGGCGCTATCCTCTTCAGCCTACGGGCGTCCTCCTCGGAAACGCAGACGCACAGGTCGAACTGGGGGCAGAGCTTCCTTTCGATCTCCCTCAGCTCGGCGGCCTGCAGCAGCGCGCCGGCCTTCCTCCAGGGGGATCGGGCGGCTCGGAAGACCCTCAGCCATAGGAAGGAATCTATGTTGTGCTCCACCAAAACGGCGGGGGTCGACCTGTTGAGCGATGAGCGCCTGAGCAGCGGGAGATACTGGCCGGCGTGCAACATGTCGAACTCGATCACGTCGAACCTCTCCCTCTCGAGCAGCTCCCTCAGCTTCGCGGCAAAGCCGGGCAGCCTGTATTTCGAAAGCGGGATGGGATGGCCGGAGGCGATCAGTCCCAGCCCTTTAACCCCGATCCCCGGCCCTTCGTCGGCCACGATCAGCTCAACCCCCATCCCCCTGATAAGCTCCGCGTCCCGCTCGGTCGAGTTCGGCGTCTTGGGGGCGAGCAGCGTCACCTGACAGAGCTGCGCCAGGTGCTTGATCAGGTTCAAAACCCTTATCCTACCCCCTTCGGTCGGGGGCGACGGTATGAAAGGCGAGACGATCAGAACCCTCATCTCACCACCGCCACCTTCCCCGATCTCACCTTTCCTTCGAACTCGGCCCTGAAGATGTAGACGCCGGGTGGAACGGGGTTGGATGATGAGTCCATCAGGTTCCACCTGACCCTCCCCTCAGGCCCGGCGGGGGGAAGCGAGATCACGGGCGAGCCGTCCATCGAGTAGATCGAGATGACCGTCCCCGGCGGCAGATGATCGAAGATCAGACGGGTGGTTCCTCTCCCGACGCAGACCGGGTTGGGGTGGACGATCATCAGGCTCAGGTCGGAGGGCGGTTTAGGCTCGCCCGGTATCCTGAACTCGACCGAGGCCTCCCCCAGAGGGGCGCCTTTCCTCGAAGACAGGCCCGATACAGCGATCAGATAAACCCCTCCAGGCCTCAGGGCCTTCCCCGGGAAGGTCAACATCACCCTGAAGGGGGTTACCAGCAGGGCCGATGAGGGCCTCAGCGGCGATCTCGCCCCGGCGACGGCGTTGAGGTCGAAAAGCTCATACGCCGACGGGTTTTGAGCTGATCCGCCCATCTCCTCGCTGAAGGTCAGGATGAGCCTGTCGGGCGGCAGAGGATCCACCCCCTCCAATTGAGGCCTGGGAGCCGTTTCGACCTCGACCGGCTCGGAAAGCGGCGTCTCACCCTCCCCCAGGATGGCGGAGACGGCGTATCTGTATCTGACGCCTTCCCTCAGGCCTTCGTCCACGAACACCCTCCCCTCCGCGGTCGCTATCCTCTTAAGCTCGCCGTCCCCTTCGCCCCTGTATACGTT
>QNBQ01000428.1 GCA_003645735.1 Candidatus Poribacteria bacterium | reverse complement strand
GCCCACGATCTCCTCCAAGATGTCCTCCATCGTGACCATCCCCGCTGTCCCGCCGTATTCATCTACCACTATCGCTATGTGTCTCCTGGTCAGCCTCATCTCCCTGAACAGGTCGTTCACCCTTTTCGACTCCGGCACGAAATACGGCTCCCTCACGATCTCCGCCAGGTCGATCTCCTTCCTCCCCTCCTTCCAACACTTGAGCAGATCCTTGACGTAGAGCACGCCTATTATGTTGTCGATCGTATCCTTGTAGACCGGGATTCTGGAGTGGCCCGATTCGACCGCCACTTCGAGCACCTTCTTCAGATCGGAGTTGACATCGAGGCAGACCATATCGGTCCTGGGCACCATGATCTCCTTGACAAGGGTGTCGGGCAGCTCCCAGATCCGGTGGATCATCTCCCTCTCCTCTTTTTCGAGCAGCTCGCTGTCGGTCACCATCTGTATCGCCTCCAGCTCCTCGTTCGAGACCACGCCGTTCTCCTCCCTCTCCGGGTAGATCAGGCCGCCCAGCAGCAGGAGGGGTTTGACGAGCGGGAACAGGGCGTAATAGGAGAGCTTGAGCAGGCCGACCGACTTGATCACCGCCCTGGAGTTGCCCCTCTCGGCGTAGCTTCGGGGGATCACCTCCGCGAGCAGGATGATCAAACCGGCGGCTATCAAGAACCCCAGAAGGGGCGGGTGTATCAAGCTGTAGCACAAAACCGCCGCCAGCGCCAGCGAGCATCCTTTGACTATGAAGGCCACGCCTAGGTATCTCCTGGGGTGGCGTAGGAAATCGGTGAGCCTGTTGGCCCCAACTCCCCCCTCATCCACGATCCTCTTTATCTCCTCCCGCGACAGCCTGCTCAGGGTCAGCTCCGCGGAGGAGAAGAGGGTGGACGTTATGGCCGACGCCAAAAGCCCGGCTACCTTCAGGTAAGACGATGTCTCCAAAGCTTAAATCACCCTCCTTCCCTCAGGTTTCGGAGCGCCTCCCTCTCTTTGTCCCTCATCAGGGAGCGCTCCTCATCGGTTTGATCGTCATATCCGAGAAGGTGGAGGACGCCGTGAACGGTCAGAAGGGCGATCTCGTCCAGGAAGGTCGTGTCATATTCCTCGGCCTGCCTCTCGGCCGTCTCCACGGATATGACCACGTCGCCTATGACCTTCTCGGGCGAGGCGATCTCCTCCCCCTCCAGCATCGAGAAGGCCATGACGTCGGTTGGCCTGTCGGCGTTCAGGTATCTCCTGTTAAGCTCCCTTATCTCGGCGTCGTCCGTGACGAGCACGCTGACCGTTCCCTCCTTTCCCTCCTGTCTCAGGACGGCCTCCGCCGCCTCCCGTATGACCCTCGCTATCGATTCGAGATCCAGATCCTCCCTTCCCTCCAGCCTCTCGGAGCACCTTATCTCAACCGCCACCTGCCCTCCTCCTTCGCCTGGCCTTTTCAAGCGGTATGACCTCGTCCGATCGAACCTCCATCTCCGGATACTCTATCCTCTCGTGGAACATCCCCATGATGACCCTGACAAATGTATCGGCGATCACCTTGATGTCCTTGAGGGTGAGGTTGCTCTCGTCCAGCTGGCCGTCCTCCACCCTGCCGGAGATGACCTTGTTGACCAGCTCCCTGACCTCCGGGTAGGTCGGGTTGCCCTTGCCGAAGGAAGCCCTGACGGCCGATTCGACCGCATCGGCCAACATTATGATCGCAGCCTCTTTGGTCTGGGGTTTTGGCCCGGGGTATCTGAAGTCCTCCTCGTTGACGGGCCTGCCGCTCTCGAGCGCCTTGTGGTAGAAGTATTGGATGAGCGAGGTGCCGTGGTGCTGCTGGATGATCTGCTGTATAACTTTCGGCAGCTTCTCCTTCTTGGCCATCTCGACCCCGTCCCTGACGTGATTTGCGATTATCCTGGCGCTCATCTCCGGCCCCAACCTGTCGTGGATGTTCTCCCCTTTCTGATTCTCTATGAAGCAGAGCGGGTGTTTCAGCTTGCCTATGTCGTGGTAATAAGCCCCCACCCTCGCGAGCAGCGGGTTGGCGCCGATCCTCTCGGCGGCGGCCTCGGCCAGCCTCGCCACGTTTATGCTGTGATAATACGTCCCCTGGGCGTTGTTCTCAAGCTCGATCAGTATCGGCCTGTTCAGATCGGAAAGCTCCAGAAGCTCGATGTCGGTCGTGGCCTGGGCTATATACTCGAAGAAGGGCAGCAGCCCCGGGGTTAAAAAGGCCACCGCCAGCCCGCCCGCCATGCCGGACAGCATGTTCACCGCCATCGCGTTAAGCGGATCGCTCCTGATCATCGAGATCCCGAACACAAGCGCTATGTTGCTCAAGGAGACGTAGAAGCCGGCCATGATCAGATCCCTTCTGTGCCTCAGCTTGGAGAGCGCGTATATGGCGACCATGCCGCCGATGAAGCTCAAAACGAACACCTCCACGGCCACGTCCAGCTCCTTCCCGCTCATTATCCCCAGAAGCGCCCCCACCATGACCGAGACCAGCATCGCCAGGTTCGGCCCCACCAGCACCGCCGTTATCGCCGAGGCGATCGCCGTGGGAACCAGCAGCTCGGGCATCGGAAGCTTGCCCGAGCCGTAGATGACGATCAGCCTCGCTATGCCCATTATCAGCAGGACGGAGAGGCAGATGGTCAGCAGCTTCCGATACTCGTCGAAGATCCCCGGCTCAAACTTGTATATGTAATACGCGATCACCCCCAACAACCCCAGGACGAAAAGCGAGACGCCCAGGGCGAGGTTGACCGAAACGCCCCTCTGCTCCCTGGCGAGCGTCCTGAGCTTTTCGAGCTCCACCTTCGTTATCCTCTCACCCTTCTCCACGATCCTCTCGCCCTTCCGAACGGTGCCGTATACGGTCTCCACCTTGGCGGCCGCCTCCTCCTTCCTCTGAGCCGTCAGCTGAGGGTCGTAGATCAGGTTGGGCCTGAGCAGGTTTTTGACTATCTCGTCCACGAGCTTTCTGTAAGGCGAGT
>QNBQ01000427.1 GCA_003645735.1 Candidatus Poribacteria bacterium | reverse complement strand
TCGTGCCCTACTACCGTCACCAGCGCATCCGCCTCCTCGCTGACGTTGAGGATCTTCATCCAGTCGGCGATATATGATGCTACCTCGGCGAAGAACAGCCTTCTGCCGACCGTCCCGAGCTCGAAGGCCGCCCCGGGGAAGTCCAGGACCTGGGTTCCCAGGTGGCAGTGCCTCTCGCCCACTATCGGCTGATCGCTTATCACCTCGAGCGACGCCTCGATCTTTATCGCGTCCTCAACAGGGGGCGTCCAGCACTGAAACGGCTTCAGCGATCTCTCGGTCGACCAGAAAACCTTCCCGTTCCCGTCCCTGGCTATGACCGTGACCTTCCCCTCTTTATTGCCCACGTTCGTGATGTTGACCCAGTCCCTCCACTGTCCCGGGGCCACCTGGGCGAAGAATATCCTCTTAGGAGCGGGCATCGAATCCACCTCCCCGTTTCGTCTCCTCAACCCTAAGTATACCTTAACCACCCCCCTCCCAACAACCTCGCGCTAGTAAATCCCCCTTGGGTTGTGCTATAATTCGGAGTGGAGCAGCTCGGAGAGGGGAGGTGAGTCGGGGTGAGGTTTGGCTTAACCGTCCTTGTTTCGATCCTGGCCGCCGCGCCCCTTATGGGGGCCGAGGTCGATGAGACCCTTGTGCTCTACCTGCCCTTCGACGAGGGCGAGGGGAAGGTGGTCAAGGATCTGTCGATCTACAAGAACGACGGGGAGATCAAGGGCGATCCGAAATGGGTTGACGGCAAGTTCGGGAAGGCGTTATACTTCGACGGGGTCGACGATTGGGTTCAGGTTCCCGATTCCCCTTCCCTGCGCGTCAAGGAGGCCGTCACCGTGATGGCCTGGATCAAGGCCGAAAGGCACACCTTCCCCGGCACGAACTGGCAGGGGATAGTGGCCAAGTCGAACTCCCCCAGGTCATACAGCTTCTACACCGAGGTCAGCGGCGGGCTGCATTTCAGCACATCTGCCGCAACGCCCCAGCCCTTCTACGGCTCCGTGAGCACCGCCAAGGTCCCCCTCAACGAATGGGTTCACGTGGCCGCCGTGGCCGAGACCTCCAAGAACGGGGGATGGCACAGGTATTACGTCAACGGGGAGCCGGGCGGCGAGAAATTCTTCGCGGGGCTGACCACCCTGCCGGGCGACTCGGACATGCAGGACGTGCTCATAGGCAGAACATGGGAGAACTCCAGGTTTTTCTTGGGGGCGATCGACGAGGTGAGGATCTGGAACAGGGCGCTGGACGAGGACGAGATAAAGAAACAGATGGAGATGGGCGCCCGGGAGTTCTTCGCCCTGGAGGTGGCCGGAAGGCTCCCCGTGATGTGGGGGTATCTGAAATCGAGGTAAAGGGGTGCGGAGATGTTCAAGCTTAAGGAGCATGGGACTGACGTCAAGACGGAGGTGATAGCGGGGGTAACGACTTTCCTGACGATGGTCTACATCGTGGCGGTCAACCCCGCCATACTGGAGCACGCGGGCATACCCAAGGGACCCAGCATGGTCGCCACCGCCCTTTCGGCCTTCTTCGGGACGCTCGCCATGGGGCTTTACGCCAACCGCCCCTTCGCCATCGCCCCATACATGGGCGAGAACGCCTTCATCGCCTACACGGTCGTCAAGGTCCTGGGCTACCCGTGGCAGACCGCCCTGGGGGCGATATTCATAAGCGGCGTCCTGTTCGTCATCCTCACCTTGGCCAGGGCGAGGGTCTGGATGGCGAAGGCCGTTCCCGATGCGTTGAAATACAGCTTCGCGGCGGGGATCGGGCTGTTCCTGACCTTCATCGGGCTGATGGACTCGGGGATCGTGACGATGGGGACGCCCGGGGCGCCGGTCAAGATAGGCGATCTGGGCCAGCCGACGGTTCTGCTTGCGATCTTCGGCACGCTTCTGATGGCCGCGCTGATGGTGATGAGGATCAGGGCCTTCATCATCATCGGCATCCTCTCCGTCACCTTCCTGGCCTACATCTTCGGGCTGCAGAAGCCGCCGAAGACCTTCGTGAGCCTGCCGCCCAGCCTCGGCCCGATCTTCCTCAAGCTGGACATCCTGGGAGCGCTGAAATGGGGGTTCTTCCCGGTCATCCTGACCGTCTTCGTGATGGACTTCGTCGATACGATGGGCACGTTGATAGGCTTGGCCGCCAGGGCGGGGATGCTGGACGAGAGGGGGAACCTGCCGGAGATAGAGAAGCCGATGTTGGTGGACGCGGGCGCTACCGTCCTGGGCGCCCTCCTGGGGACGACCACCTCGGGCACATACATCGAGTCGGCGGCCGGCATAGAGGCCGGAGGCAGAACCGGGCTGACGTCGGTGGTCACCGCGGGCCTCTTCCTGCTGACCCTCTTCTTCGCCCCGCTGTTCACCTCCATCCCGCCCTACGCCTATGGGCCGGCGCTGATCCTGGTCGGGGCGATGATGCTGGAGCCGCTGAGGAGGATCGACTTCTCCGACTACACCGAGATCATCCCGGCCTTCATCGCCATGACGATGATGGTCTTCACCTTCAACCTCGGGATAGGGATCACCGCCGGCTTCCTGGCCTATCCGATCTTCAAGCTGGTGGCCCGCAGGTGGAGGGAGGTGGCGGCCGGGACCTGGGTTTTGGCGGCTTTGTCGCTCATCTTCTACATCTTCTACCCCTACTGAAGGGGGAGGAGGAGGTGTGCGATGCGTTTCAAACCATTGCTGGTAACGTTGCTGCTCCCGTTGATGGCCTGCCCGGCCCTGGGGGCGAGGCTTTACCCCGACGATTTCGACGGGCCGGACATAAACCCGAACTGGAAATGGCAGAAAGAGCCGGCCAACTGGGATGCCGGCTTGACCAGACCCGGATGGCTCACCTGGATAGGGGAGCTCAACTCCAACCTCTGGTGCTCCGACATGACCACCAGGCTCTACCAGGTGCTGGAGGAGGACGAGGACTTCGACATCGAGACGAGGCTCTACTGTGAGTGGGGCAACAACCAGTCCGACATAG
>QNBQ01000426.1 GCA_003645735.1 Candidatus Poribacteria bacterium | reverse complement strand
GGAGCTGGAGGAGAGGGCCGAGAAGCTATCGATGAAGCTCAGGGAGAAGGACGAGGAGCGAAAGGCGGTGTCGGCGAGGATATCGGCCCTCCAAAAGCGGAGGGGTGAGTTGCTGCTCTCCTCCCAGGAGGGGAGGGTGAAGCTGGCCGAGCTTTCCAAGGAGATACAGTCGCTGGAGGAGAGGGAGAGGAGGCTGCTGGGGCAGATGGAGGTTCTGAGGAGCGAGGGCGAGGTGATCGAGCGCGAGCTGGAGGAGATGGAGGGGGAGGCCGAGAAGCTGAAAGCGAGGCTGGAGGAGCTTAAAGGGGAGGAGACGACGCTCGGCAGGAAGCTGAGGAGGCTGATGGAACAGGTGGAGATCGAGGAAGGCAAGAGGAACGAGGTCGAGAAGCGGTGCTCGGAGGAGAGGGTGAAGCTGGCCAAGATGGAGGAGCAGCTGAGGGGGATCCAGGAGGCGATAGACGCGATGGAGGAGGAGAGGAGGAGGATAGGGGAGAAGATCGAGGAGATGAGGAGGCAGGCCGAGTCACAGGAGGAGCTGAAAGCGGAGCTTTCCCGGAGGATCGAGGAGGAGAAGGGCAAGTTCATGGAGCTCGAAAGGCACCTCGCCGAGTTAAGGGAAAAGCTGGCCTCGCTGCAGGGCGAGAGGGAGGAGGTCGGTCGGAGGATCTCCGAAGCGGAGGGTCAGATCGGTTCGATAAGGCGGTCGATCTCGTCGCTGGAGGCGCGCAGACATCAGCTGGAGATCTCACTGAGGGAGATCCAGGTTCAGATCGATTCGGTCAGGAGATACGTCTACGAGAGATACGGCGAGGAGATCGAGTCGGCGGAGCCGGCCTTCCAGGAGAGGAGCGATGAAGAGCTCGAATCGATCATCGGCTCGGCCAAGGCGGAGATCGAGTCGATGGGGGCGGTTAACCTGAGGGCCATCGACGATTACAACAGCTACAAGGAGCGGCTCGATTTCATGATCGCCCAGCGCGACGATCTGCTTGAGGCGCGCAGGTCGATCTACAAGGCGATCGACAGGATAAACGCCGCATCAAGACAGGTCTTCCTCGAATCGTTCGAGAAGGTCAACGGGAACTTCAGGGAGGTCTTCAGGGAGCTGTTCGACGGGGGTGAGGCCGAGCTGAGGCTGATAGGGGATGACCCGCTGGAGTGCGGCGTTGAGATAATCGCATGTCCGCCCGGCAAGAGGCCCCAATCGATCTCTCAGCTGTCGGGCGGTGAGAGGGCGCTTGTGGCCATAGCGCTGCTTTTCGCCATCTTCAAGCTTAAGCCTGCCCCGTTCTGCATACTGGACGAGGTGGACGCCGCCCTGGACGAGGCCAACGTCCTCAGGTTCACCAGGCTGATCAAGCGGTTCTCGAAGGAGATCCAGTTCATCATCATCACGCATAACAAGCGGACGATGGAGATAGCCGATCTGATGTATGGGGTGACGATGGAGAAGGCGGGCGTTTCGAAGGTGATCTCGGTTAAGTTCGCCCCCTGACGATCCTCAACATCCTCGGCTCGACGAACAAAAGCTGAACGCCCGATGGCAGGACGAAGTCGGAATCTAACAGCTCTATCGATTCGACGTCCTTCCCGATCCTCTTGACGTCCACCTCGGCCCTTATGGAGCTCAGCTTCTCGAGGGAGATCTGGGAGATCAGCTTGACCGTGATCGTCACCTTATCGGGGTTCAACTTCAGATCCCCCGCCTTCCCCTTCAGCAGAACCGGCACATCGGTTATCCTCACCGAGTTGACATACCAGCTTTGAGGCGCGCTTGGGGCGGCTTTGCCCCCCGCCCCGCTCCGCTCGGTCTGATACGCGTAGAACCACAGCGCGGCGGCTATGGCCAAGCAGGCGAGCTTGATCTCCCAGTTTTTGAAAATCCCCCTCCTCACCGTTTCCCTCCCCTCTCCTTCCTTGCGAGCAGGTGATCCGTCAGCGCCTTTTCAAGCGATAGGGGGCTGAGGTCGGACTGGAGCCTGCCGCCGACCGCCACCGAGATCGTCCCCCTCTCCTCCGAGATCACCACCGATATGGCGTCCGTCCCCTTGGTGACGCCGATGGCCGCCCTGTGCCTGTAGCCGAACTCCATCTCCTCGTCGATCAGCTCGCGCGGTATGGGCAGGATCGCGCTTGAGGCGGCTATCCTCCCGTTTCGTATGATCACCGCCCCGTCCCTCATCGGGCTTTCGGGCGAGAAGATGGTCATAAGCAGCTGCCAGGTGACGCTCGAGTCCATCCTTATGCCGGAGGTGATGAAGTAGTCGAGGGGATCGTCCCTCTCGAAGACGATCAGGCCGCCTATGCCGGCCTTCGACATCCTCTCGGCCGCCTTGACCACCTCGGATATGCACTCCCTCAGCTCCCCTCCCCCGCCGAAGACCGTCCACCTCTGCCCTATCCTCGAAAGGGCCTGCTTCAGCTCCGACTGGAAGAGGATGATGAAAGCTATGACGCCCCACGTCCAGAACTTGCCCAACATCCAAGAGGAGGCCCTCAGGTTTATCAGGTTGGCCAGGAAGGAGAGGAGGGCCAGGACGGCGATCCCTTTGATCACCTGGGCAGCCCTCGTGCCGCGCAGCATCATGAAGAACTCGTAGAGGAAGAACGAGACGAGGAAGATATCGACTAAGGCGAGGATGACCTCTTTAACCGTCGCCAGCATCACCGACCCCTGCAGATCGCGTCGGTCATCGCGGCGACCCGTTTCATCTGCTTCACGTCGTGGACCCTGACGATATCGGCGCCGTTGGCGATCGATATCGCTACGGTCGCCGCCGTCCCCTCGACCCTCTCTTCGACGGGGAGGTTGAGGACGTGTCCGATGAACGATTTCCTGGAGGTGCCTATGAGGATGGGCTTCCCGAGGCTTTTGAACTCCCTCAGCCTCCTTATGATCTCCAGGTTGTGCTCGACCGTCTTGCCGAAGCCTATGCCCGGGTCGATGATGATCCTTTCGGGCGACACCCCTCCCTCCACCGCCCTCTCTATCCTC
>QNBQ01000425.1 GCA_003645735.1 Candidatus Poribacteria bacterium | reverse complement strand
GCCCGTCTCAAGGACCTTCACCATTATGTCCCTGAACTTGCCCTCCAGGTGGGGGAACATCTCGAAATAGCCTTTTCCCAAAACCTCGTCCCTGGAGAACCCCGTCAGCCTCTCCATCCCGGCGTTCCACCTGACGATCCTGAACTCCTTATCGAGGACGAGCACGCCGGTGTCTATGCTCTCTATTATGAAGTCGGCTATGTTCTCGATCTGGGAGATCATCTCGCTCCCCCCTGGACGGGTTTAGACTGATTATAACCTAAAGGCCGATGGTTGACAACCGCCCATTCGGGGTTATATCCTTTAGGGCGGAGGGAGGGTCGGCCATGTATCTGGCCAAGGTGATAGGGAAGGTCGTCTCGGTCGTGAAGCACGACGCCTATCAGAAGCGGAAGCTGCTTTTGGTTCAGCTGGTCGATCCCCAGACGCTTGAGCCTCGGGGGAGGAGCGCCATAGCCGTGGATTACGTCGGGGCCGGGGAGGGGGACATAGTGATAGTGGGAGCGGGCCCTGGGGTTGCGAGGGAGGTCTTCAAGCTGGACTGCGCGCCGATAAGGGAGCTGATAATGGGGATAGTCGACAGGGTGGACGTGGAGGAAGGAGAGGGGCGGTGAGGCCCGCCCCCCGATTTGAAGCCCTCACTCCTCTTCCTCGGGCATCTCGGTCACGACCGCGTCGGTCGTCAGCAGCATCCCCGCCACGCTGGCGGCGTTCTGGAGCGCTGCCCTGACCACCTTCGTCGGGTCGATCACGCCGGCCTTCTCCAGATCCTCGAACTCCAGCTTCTCGGCGTTGAACCCGAAGGAGCCCTCGCCCTCCTTGACCCTGCCCACGACCAGGGACGGGTCGAACCCGGCGTTTTCGGCTATGACCCTCAGCGGCTCCTCCAGGGCGCGCTTGACTATGTTGACCCCTATCTGCTCATCGCCCTCCAGCTTGATCTCCTCAAGGGCCGGTATCGCCCTTATGTAGGCGACCCCTCCGCCGGGGACGATCCCCTCCTCAACGGCCGCCTTTGTGGCTGAGACGGCGTCCTCCACCCTGGCCTTCTTCTCCTTCATCTCGATCTCGGTCGCCGCCCCCACGTTTATGACCGCCACGCCGCTGACCAGCTTGGCCAGCCTCTCCTGCAGCTTCTCCCTGTCGTAGTCGGAGGTGGTCTCCTCGATCTGCTTGCGGATCTGCTGTATCCTCAGGTCGATCTCTTTTCTGTCGCCCTTGCCGCCGACGATCGTGGTGGAGTCCTTATCGACCACCACCCTGTCGGCCCTGCCCAGCATGCTCACCACGACGTTTTCGAGCTTGATCCCCAGCTCCTCGGAGACGACCTGCCCGCCGGTCAGAACCGCTATATCGCCCAGGATCGCCTTACGCCTCTCGCCGAAGGCGGGGGCTTTAACGGCGCAGCATTTGAGGACGCCCCTTATCTTGTTGACCACCAGCGTCGCCAGCGCCTCGCCCTCGACGTCCTCAGCTATCACCAGCAGGGGCTTGCCCTGCTGGACGACGCTTTCGAGGATCGGGATGAGGCTTTCGGCGGAGGAGATCTTGCCCTGGTAGATCAGTATGAGCGGCTCCTCCAGCACGCACTCCATCCTGTCCGGGTCGGTTATGAAGTAGGGGGACAGGTAACCCCTGTCGAACTGCATCCCCTCGACGAACTCCAGCGTCGTCTCCAAGCCCTTGCCCTCCTCGACGTTTATGACGCCCTCCTTTTTGACCTTCTCCATCGCATCGGCGATGATCTTTCCGATCTGGGGGTCGTTGTTGGCCGAGATCGTGGCGACCTGCTCCATCTGCTCGCGGGTCTCGACCGGCTTGGACAGCTCCTTGATCTTATCGACGGCGGCGGCCACGGCCTTATCTATCCCGCGTTTTATGGCCATCGGATCGGCTCCGGCGACGATCGCCTTGATCCCGCCGTGGATCATCGACTGGGCCAGCACGGTGGCCGTGGTTGTGCCGTCGCCCGTGTCGTCGTTGGTCTTCGTGGCGGCCTCTTTGATCAGCTGGGCGCCGACGTTCTCGTATTTGTCCTCAAGCTCTATCTCCTTGGCGATCGTGACCCCGTCGTTGGTTATGACGGGCGGCCCCCACTTCTTCTCCAGGATGACATATCTCCCCCTGGGGCCCAGGGTCACCCTGATGGCGTTGGCCATCATGTCGACGCCGCGCCTCAGCGCGTTCCTCGCCTCCACATCGAACAACAGCTGCTTGGCAGGCATGCTCTCACCCTCCTCACTCGATTATCGCCAGGATGTCGCTTTCGCGCATGATGAGATACTCCTTGTCCCCGATCTTGACCTCCGTCCCGGCGAACTTGTTGTAAAGGACCCTGTCGCCGGGCTTGACCGTCATCTTCACCCTCTCCCCCTTCTCGTTCACCTTGCCGGGGCCGACCGCTACGACCTTCCCCTCCATCGGCTTCTCTTTCGCCGTGTCCGGGATGATGATGTTGCCCACCTTCTCCTCCTTCTCCTCCACAGGCTCCACCACAACCCTGTCGGCCAACGGCTCTATCTTCATCCCGATCCCCTCCTTTCCAACCCGTGATAACGTTGTTAGCACTCTCGCTTGATGAGTGCTAAAAGGGCGATATAAATTATACCATTGGGCCTTTGGGCCGTCAAAGAGGGCGCTTGACCAGGGGGGCGAGTTCAGGCTATACTTTAACCCGGCGAAACCCAAGGTCGAGGGAGGGAGAAATGGCCGAGGTCAGGGAGTGTCCCAACAGGAAGAGGAATAAGGAGACCTGCCCGTGTCCCTACACGGACTGTTCAAGGCACGGGATCTGCTGCGAGTGCATGAGGTATCACCTCTCTAAAGGCCAAAAACCGGCCTGCATGAGGTGAGCTTTACCGGGGGTGAGCGGGGGTGAGCGAGGAGAGGACGGCGGTCATAGTGGTGGATATGTTGAGGGGGTTCTGTGAGGAGGGGTTTCCGCTCTACTGCGGCGAGGATTGCAGGAGGATCATCCCGAACATAAAGAAGCTGCTGGACGT
>QNBQ01000424.1 GCA_003645735.1 Candidatus Poribacteria bacterium | reverse complement strand
GTGACGGTATCAGGTGGGGATTACATCGTAGCAGCGACGGCGCTTGTGCTTTCCGTTCCGCTCATATCGAACAACAAGCGGCATTATCCATTTGAGGGTTTGGAGGTATACACGGCGAGGGAGTGGATGGAGAGGGGGATGAGAGGATCATAGAAAGAGCTGTTCGGCGGGGGTAAATCATCAAAACTTTCTGAACATCTTCACTTTAGATTCAGGGACAGGAGATTCATGCCCGCTGACATCACCTGTTGGGTCATAGAACGTGAAGATGATGTGGCAGCTCGTCTGATAGCGCGGTCTTTGGGGTTAGAGGTTCACAGCCTTATGAGAAAGCCCGTATTTGCCTTAGCTTAGCGAAGGAGAGTATCGCGCTTCGGACGAGGAACTATGGAGAAGCCATAAGGGAATTGAGAGGAGCTCTAAGAGTTCTCATCTATCAGTTCAAAGATGAGGGGATAAGAAAGGAAGTGCCTCAGATTATCGGCGATATCTTCTATGATCTAGCTCGCATTTACGCTAAAATGGGAAAGGTGAGGAAGGCCGCGAGGTTGCTTAGGAGACATGCATGCATGGGAGGAGGCGTGTTTTCTCCTCCTGGATACTGGCAAGAGGATGAGGCCTTTCAAAATTGCAGGAAGTCAAAGGTTTTCTTGAAAATCGTTGGGAAGCTTCCAAGCCCCAGCTCGAACTGAGGATTTCACACAAGCATCCTTGGAAAGAATGACATGAGTCGGCTTATATGGCTTATAAACTGGCTTAACACGAATTCGGGCGCAATACAAGCAATCTCTACAGCATTTTTAGTTATCCTCACAGCAATTTATGTTTGTCTGACATGGTGTTTACTTAAACAGAGCTGGAAACCATATGTGGTTGCAAGCGCGGAACCTGGGGCTCCCGGTTTTCTTGATCTCGTGATAAGAAATGAAGGCCGTGGGCCTGCCCTTAATGTTCGGGTTGAATTTGAACCGGACCTCGCTGAAAGCGGGATGGAGCCTTTCCCTCTTCAAAACTTTCAGATCTCCCCTGGCCAGGGGATCAAGTTCTGCCTGGGAGAATTCTCGAGGCTGGAGGCTATGCCGATCACGGAGCTCAAGGTGAAGGTCAGTTATCAGGATATTAAAAAGAAAACTCACGAAGAGGAGTTCCTCGTAACGCTTACAGGATGGGAGAGGAGGTGAAATAGATATGACAGCGCTTGTAACGCTTGCTGTGATGCTGGGCTTGGCTTTCCTTGTGATCGTGTTTTTGGCCTTTCAGCTCTCCCGGGCCCGGCAAGCGCAAGCTCCCGACGTCCAGCGTATAGAGCAGCAAATAGAAGGGCTGCACCGCCGCTTGGACGAGTGGCAGAGGGCCACAGCCACACAGCAGCAGGTGGGCGAGGTAGGCAATCGCCTCAACCAAGCCCAGCAAACCCTCACGGGTATAGAGTCCGATCTCCGCAATTTGAAGGATTTCACACAGCAGACCTTGTTCCAGCAAACCGACAGCCAGCTGCAGCAGGCCCTCGAAAGCCTGGGCAGGTTGGACCAAGCCCTCAGCGATATCAGCAATGAGCTGCAAACGGACCGGAGCACGCAGACGCAACGCTATCAAGCGCTACAAAATTCTCTGGGCGAAGCTCGAAAGGCGCTTGCGGAGCTGAGGACATCCCTCGGAGACATGGGCGATGTTCTTCGAAACCACAACGATCAGATCGCTGGGAAATTGAGCGAGCTCTCCGAGACGCTGAGCGCCGTTAAAGAGGTGCTCTCCGTTGTGGAGTCCCAAGCGCGTCACATCGAAGCGATGGCTCAAACCCTGGAGCGGATTGAGGACGATGTGGGACAGATCACCTCGATATTCCTGGGCAGGAGAGGCGGGCGAGCGGCGGAGCAGCTTGTGGGGGATTTTCTGAGCATCCTCCCCAAGGAGTGGGTTTTGTCGCGGGTTAGAATGGGGGATGGCGAAGTGGAATACGCCCTAGCTCTTCCAGGAGGGTTCCTCGTTCCCCTGGATAGTAAGTTTGTGAAGCCTGAGCTCATCAAGCTGCTTGAGGAGTGTGAGGGGGACGACCATAGGAGGAGGGAGCTGGAAAGACAGATAAGGCAAGCGGTGCCAGAGCGAGCCCGGGAGATAACGGCGTATCTCAACGACCGAAGAGCCCTCGGCTTTGGGATAGCGGCGGTTCCGGACCCGGTTTACATAATCTGCCGCGAGATCATGGGAACGGTGGCCGAGCGACATCAAATCGTGTTGGTCCCCTACAGTATGCTCGTTCCGTTCGCTTTGAGCCTTTACCTGATGGCCCAGCGGCTGGGGATCCGCTCCCGAATAGGCGACGTCGAGCAGGCGCTGGGAGCTGTGATCACCGCGCTGAATCAAGCGAATCAGAAACTGGAAAACATGGGGAAACCGATCAAGGAGATCCTGAACAAGCGTGAGGAAATTTCAAAGTGGATTGACGAAGCTCTTAAAATCCTCAGCCGCGTGAGGGAGGAGAATGAGGATATCCTCCCATCCGTTGAGACAGGGGAAGAGCAAGTAGCACAGATGTGAAACCAGAAGCCAAGCTACCCGGAGCCCATATGCTGATGTGGAGCGTTTTAACCTTGCCCTTTAGAAAGCGTATGATTTAGATGCCTGCGGGAGGTGAAGATGGGGATGAAAGAAATAACCATAACGCTGCCCGATGAGATGGTGGAGGAGCTGGATAGGATCTCAGCCCACACCGGCATCCCGCTAGATGAGCTGATAAAACGCTCCATAGCCGAATACATTCGAAGACGGGAGTTCGAGGTCGAGTTCGATGAGATAGGCTTCGGGATGTGGGCTGACAGGACTGAGATGGAGGATTCAACCAAGTGGGTGAGGGAGACAAGGGAGCGGGAATGGAGACGCTCGTAGTTGTTGATACCGAAGAAGCATCCCTCCTTTTCGACGGGCAACCACCGAAGATTGCCCATCACAGCAGCGGCTTCCCAGAGGGCTGTGGAGCTGCTCAAGCAATTCTCCCTCTCCCATGGCCTGAGCATACCCGATGC
>QNBQ01000423.1 GCA_003645735.1 Candidatus Poribacteria bacterium | reverse complement strand
TGGACGGGAAATATAAGCCACTGGGAACCCTCCTGACGATCCGAAACCTGAAGCTGGCGGGATCAAACGCCGAGCTTCTCGGCGAGTTAAAGCGGGCGAGGTTCAAGCTTGAGGAGGTGATCATCCCCTCCCGGGATAAGCTTCTTGCGAACTACCCGAACCCCGCTAACCCTGAGACCTGGTTACCGTTTACGCTGGCGAAGGGAGGGGAGGTTGTGATCCGGATTTACGACATCCGAGGCTCGCTCATCAGGGAGTTGAAGCTCGGCAGGTTGGAACCAGGCCTCTATCTGAGCAGGGGAAGGGCGGCCCACTGGGACGGGAGGAACGACCGAGGGGAGAGGGTCGCAAGCGGCATATACTTCTACCAGCTCATCGTGAACGGGGAGAGAAGAGCCGTGAGGAAGCTGATTTTGGGGAAATGAGATGGATGAGTTCAGGGAGGCACTCAAGATAGCCGCGGGGGTTAGGAGCCGCTCCGTTCCGAGAGGAGCTTTCTGGCGAGCTGAAGCGCCTCCTCCCTCGTCGATATCTCCCCCACCGCCTGTGCCTCGTCGATCGCCCTCAAAAGCTCGCCTATGATCGGCCCGGGCTTGAGCCCCAGCTCGCTTATCAGGTCGTGCCCCGTGACGATCCGCCTCCTGGCCTTCCTCGCCGGGATCTCGACGAAGTATAGATGGGCCAGCTTGGAAACTATCTCGGCGGTTATCCTCGGCTCGTCCTCGTCACGCAGCGGACCGCGGGATGCGTCCAGATCGGGCATCGATATCAAAACCACGCCCAGCCAATCCTCGCCCGTCCTCCTCAGGAACCTGTAAAGCGCCCTGTCGGTCGGCGGGTAATCCCTTCCCAGATGCATCAACCCTAGATGATGCCTTATGAGATGCTCGACCAGCTCAATGCCCTTGTTTCCAATCCTCAGCCTCCGGCAGATCTCGGCCGCCATCCTCGCCCCGACCTTCTCATGCCCGTAAAAGTGGATGTTCCCCTTCTCATCGACCGTCTTGGTCGCCGGCTTGCCTATGTCGTGCAGCAACAGGGCGAACTTCAGGAAGGCCAGCTTTCTGTTGCCGTGAACGACCCTCTCCTCCAGATACTCGACGACCTTATCCTCGAACGGCCTGAGCGGCTCGGGGATCGGGTTCTTCTCGAAAAGCTCGTAGGCGAGCAGGGTGTGGTTCCAGACGTCCAGGTGATGATACCTGTTCTGCTCGACGCCTTTTGCCTCCTCGATCTCTGGGATGATCTCCCCCAGCAGCCCGTCCTCGTCCATGGCCTTCAAGGCCGGGAACGACCCCTCGCTCTCGAACGCTTTGAACATCTCCTCCCTTATCCTCTCGGGCGCGACGGAGGCGATGAGTTTCCGATGCCTCTCGACGATCCCTCTCGAGGAGGGGTCTATTCGGAAGGAGAGGGTCGCGGCGAACCTGTAGAGCCTGACCAGCCTTATGGGATCGGAGACGGCGTTGTCCTCGGATGTGAACCTGACCAAGCTTTTCCTCACGTCCTCGACGCCGCCGGTCGGGTCGACGAGGCTCACCTCCCCGCCCGAGGCCAGCTCGCCCAGCTCGATCGCCATCGCGTTTATCGTCAGATCCCTCAGCCTGAGATCCCCCTCGAGATCGGGCGCCCTGAAGCGGGAGAAATCGATGAAGAACCTCTCCTCTCTGAAGATCACCCTGGCGGTGGGGAACTCCTCGTCCAGGACGACCATTCGTCCGCCCGTCAGCCGCGCGAACCTCTTGGCGAAGCCGAAGGGCTTTATAGGCGTGGCGAAGTCGAGGTCGGCGGCCCTCAGATCCCTGCCGTGTATCTCCCTTATGACCATATCCCTGGGCGCGCCGCCGACCAGGTAAAGCTCCACCCCCTCTCCTCTGGCCAGCTCATACAGCTTGCGGAGCAGATCGAGCTTATCGCCGAAAAACCCCTCCAGGTCGAACCGACGCCTCATGGCACTCAGTTCCTCATGCTGGTTATGGGGGCCGGTATCCTGCCGCCGCGGAGGATGAACCTCGCGCTTCCACCTCTGTTTCTCACGTCCATGACGACCGTCTCGCCGAACAGCCCTCCGAACCTGACCCTGTCGCCGGCTTTCGCGCCGGGGACGGGGATGATCCTGACGGCGGTGGTCTTGTTGTTCATCACGCCTATGGCCAGCTCGTCCGCTATCAGCGCCGCTAAAGTCTCGGGGTCGATATCCCCCGGCACGGCGATCATATCGAGTCCGACCGAGCAGACGCTGGTCATCGCCTCAAGCTTCTCTATCGTCAGGTGTCCCGCCGCCGCGGCGGCCGACAGGCCGATGTCCTCTGAAACCGGTATGAACGCGCCCGAAAGGCCGCCGACCGATGAAGAGGCGAACACGCCGCCCTTCTTGACCGCATCGGTCAGCATCGCCAGGGCGGCCGTCGACCCCGGCCCGCCCACCAGATCGATCCCCATCGCCTGCAGCACCTCCCCGACGCTGTCGCCCACCTTCGGGCTGGGGGCCAGCGAGACGTCGACTATCCCGAAATCGGCGCCCACCATCCCCGCTATCTCCCTCCCTATAAGCTCGCCTATCCTGGTCAGCCTGAAGGCGGTCGTCTTTATGATCTCCGCAAGCTCGTTCAGCGTCAGGTCGGGCTTCATCTCGATCCCCCTCTCTATCGCCCCCTTGACCACGCCGGGGCCGCTGACGCCGACGTTTATCACGCACTCCGGCTCGCCCACCCCGTGAAACGCCCCCGCCATGAACGGGTTGTCCTCGGGGGCGTTGGCGAAGATGACGAACTTGGCGCACCCGAACCCGTTCCTGTCCGCCGTCCTATGCGCCACCTCAAGCAGCATCTCGGCCACCAAAAGCACCGCGTCGACGTTTATCCCCGATTTGGTCGAGGCGGCGTTCACCGACGCGCAGACCCGCTCCGTCCCCGAAAGCACCTCCGGAAGAGACCTTATCAGCCTCTCGTCCTCCCCCGTCATCCCCTTGTGGACAAGCGCCGTATACCCGCCTATGAGGTCGACGTTCACCTCCTTGGCCGC
>QNBQ01000422.1 GCA_003645735.1 Candidatus Poribacteria bacterium | reverse complement strand
GGTGGGGAGGATCGACCCGGGCGAGCTTTTCGGCGAGATGTCGATCTTCTGCGACGTGCCCCGGACGGCCACCGTCAGGGCCGAGGTCGAATCGGAGCTGGGGGTCATAGAAAGATACAGGGCGCTGTCCGTCCTGCAGGAGAGGGGCGACCTGGCCAGGGCGCTGATCTACAGGCTCTACATCACCCTCCCGAAAAGGCTGAGGGAGATGAACTTCAGATACGCCAGCGCCTTGATCGAGCGGCCCAGGCCGATCAGGGTCGGGATCTCACCCAGGCTCGAGCGGATGAGCCCCGGGGAGATCGAGGGGCTGTTCGGGGAGGGGAGGTTCTACCCGGAGGGCGAGGCGGTGATAAGGAAGGGCGAGGACGGGAAAGGGCTTTACTTCGTCGGGAAGGGCGAGGTCGAGGTATACGACTTTTACGAGGGCAGGCCTGTCCTGCTGGGGGTGCTGGGGGAGGGGGAGCTCTTCGGCGAGATGTCGCTCATAGACAGATCCAAAACCTCGGCCTCGGTCATATCGAGGGGGGCTTACCTGAAGTTCATGCCCCGCGAGAGGTTCGACGAGCTGTTCGCCGACCCCGATCTATCCTACCGGATCATGTCCACCCTCTGCTCCATCATGATGGAGCGGATCTACAGGCTTGACAGGTTGTTCAGGCTCTCCCTTAAAATTAATCCCTGAAAAACCGGACACATAACGGAGGTCGAGATGGAGTTCGCGGTATGCATTGGGAGCTTTGATGAGCCGGAGCGGCTGGCCTCGGAGCTGGCCGGGGAAGGGGTGACGGCGTTGGAGGCCGGGCCGAAGCTTTTCGCCGAGGGAGGCGAGGAGGAGGTGAAACGGGTTGTCCGCGCCCTAAAGAAAGAGGGGATCAGGATATTCTCCGTCCACGCGCCGTTCGGGGAGGAGGCGAACCTCTCGGCCCTGGACGGGGAGGCCAGGCGGAAGGCGGTGGAGGTTCACAAGAGGGTGATAAGGAACGCCGCCCTGGCGGGGGCGGAGGTGGTGATCGTCCACCCCGGCGTCCGCGCCTCGGAGGAGGATATTCCGAAGATGGAGGAGATCCTGCCTTCCTCGCTTTCGGAGGTGGTGAGGGAGGCCGAAAGCTGCGGGGTGAAGATCGCCCTTGAGAACATGCTGCCCGATCATCCGGGCCGGGAGGCCGAATCGATAAGGAGGACGGTCGAGCTGATCTCCTCGCCCAACCTGGGGGTCTGTTTCGACACCGGACACGCCCACGTCGCCGGGAAGGGCGAGCTTGAGGCCTTCGAGAAGCTTAAGGATCTCATCATCGCCTTCCACCTCCAGGACAACGACTCGACGCGCGACATGCACCTCCAGCCCCCCTACGGGACGATCGATTGGAAGGGGATCGTCGAGGGGATAAAATCCATGGGGTTTGAAAGCCCGATGACGATCGAGGCCGCCCCATGGGGAGGGGTTGGGTTCGGCTGGATGTTGAGGGAGGTAGAGGCGCTGTTTAAGTGGGGGCTGATGGAGGTCGAGGTGGACGGCCTCCCCATGAGGGTCGTCTGCCCCCGATGCGGCAGATTGGTCTTCAGAGATGAAAACGGATGGTTTTGCATGTGCCCGAGGAGGTGAAACATGGGCTTTAGAAGGGGAGGAATTGGGGTCATACTGGCCGGGGCGTTCGCCCTTCTCCTGATGGCGCGGGGGGCCTTCCCTTTGGAGGAGAAGGTGCTGAACGTCGCCGGCGAGAGGGTGAGGATCGTCAGAGATGAGTTCGGCGTCCCTCACATATTCGCCGGGACGATAAAGGGCCTCTATTTCGGCTTCGGCTACGCCATAGCCCAGGACAGGCTCGTTCAGATGGAAAAGTTCAGGAGGGCGGCCAAAGGTAAGACGGCGGAGATCTACGGGGAGGAGGGGCTTGAGCACGACAAACAGGTCAGGATCCTCGGATACACCGACGACGAGAGGAGGGCGCAGTTCGAGGAGCTGGATTACGAAATGCAGGTCGCCTTCGAGGCCTACGCCGACGGGGTCAACGCCTACATCAAGGAGCGCCTGGAGGAGGGGAGGCTGCCGGAGTGGTTCGAAAGGATGGGGATCACCCCGCTGCCGTGGGATGTGACCGATTCGGTTGCCATAATCCAGATGATGGCGAGGCGGTTCGGGGGATGGGATGGAGGGGAGCTGAGGAACCTGAGGATACTCCAGTATCTGAAGGCGAGGTTCGGGGATGAGGAGACGGTCAAGAAGATCTTCGATGACCTGCTCTTCAGGAACGACCCCGACTCGCCCGTCACCGTCCCGCCGGAGGAATCGCCGGCCAAACCCTCCAAGGGCGGCGAGGCCGGGGCGGAGCCCGTGAACTTCCGGGCGGCTTGGGAGATGGCCTTCGACCCGGATCTGCTCCGAAGGGCCGAGATGATCAGCGAGGCCGTCGCGGCCAAGCGGTTCGAGGAGATGCTCGGCTTCCCCGTCAAATTCGGCAGCTACGCTTGGGTCGTGTCGGGCGAGCGGACGGCCAGCGGGGCGCCGATCCTCGTCGGCGGCCCTCAGATGGCTTCCGGAACGCCCAGCATCGTCTGCGAGGCCCATCTATCGGGGCCTTACGGGAACGTAATCGGCATGACCTTCGCCGGCGTCCCGCTCATCCTCATAGGCCACAACGACCACCTCGCCTGGACGACCACCTCCGGGATAGGCGATCTGACCGACATCTACATGGAGAAGCTCGACCCGAACAACAAATACCGCTACTTCTACAAGGGCAGATACAGGGAGATGGAGAAGAGGGTGGAGCTGATCTACGTCAAGGGGCGGGAGAGGCCCGTTGAGATAACGGTCTGCAGGACGGTCCACGGCCCCGTGGTGGAGTGGGATCTGAGGAACAACGTGGCCTTCAGCAAGAGGATGTCCTACTGGGGCAGGGAGCTTGACACGGTCGTCGCCATCTACGGGTTCAACAAGGCGAGAACGATAGAGGAGTTCGCCGAATACGCCGAATACATAACCACATCGCATAACTTCTTCTGCGCGACCATCGACGGGGATATCGGCTACTGG
>QNBQ01000421.1 GCA_003645735.1 Candidatus Poribacteria bacterium | reverse complement strand
GGTTACGGTTAGATTACGCTGCAAGCTTTGAAAAGCTCGGGATGAGACATTTTATCGGCGTGGGATGGACGTTTTAAGGCCCGGGCGAAAAGATGAAAAGGGTGGGGCTTCGAACCCACGATCTCAAATCAGCTGCTCGGAACCTCCTTCCGATGCTTCTCCTGCTGGGTCCGCTTATACTGGTTTACTATCCCACTTTCGGCTGGTTCTGGTATAGGTGGTTCAGATCGGACTCGTATTATTCGCATGGCCCGCTTATTCCCTTCGTATCCGGTCTGCTCATTTGGTTGAAAAGGGGATCGATACCGCTCCCCAAACCGGGCGAGGGGATAAAGGGCGGGAAACTTGGGATCTCGCTCCTCATTTTCGGCCTAAGTATGCATCTCTTAAGCGCGTGGATGAGGGTTTACTTCTCGTCCGGTCTCTCCCTGCTCTTTGTGGTGGTCGGACTGGTCATTTATCTGCTGGGTTTAGACGTTTTCAAATCCATCTGGTTCCCCCTCGTCTTCCTCGTCTTTATGATCCCAGCTCCTGTGGATCTGATAGCCGCCCTGACGTTGAAGCTGAAGCTGCTGGCCACCGGGATAGGCTCGCGGGTCGTAGGCTTGTTCACGACGACCATCAGGGAGGGGAACGTCGTATATCTGCCCAACGCGACGGTGGCGGTGGGGGCGCCCTGTAGCGGGCTGAGGTCTATAATATCACTCCTCGCTTTGGGAAGCCTTTACGTCCACTTATCGAGGGGTGCAGGCGTTAAGAAGCTGATCCTGCTATTTTCAACCGTTCCCATAGCTCTGCTGACGAACGCTGTTAGAGTTGTGTTGATGTTGATCGTCGCGGATCAGCTCGGTGAGGAGATCTTAGCCAATAACCTGCTGCATAAAGGATTCGGATTGATGACCTTCATCCTCGGGATAGTCCTCCTCTTCGGCCTGGCCAGATCGTTAAAGCTCAACCTCATGATGATAGCTCCTGCCTATATCCCATGCGATCGCGCGGTTCCCAGCCCGGTCAGTTGGAAGCGGCTTTTAACGTCGGGGGCTATGATGTGCCTCATTGGATTCATAACCATCGGGACTTATTCGTCGCCCCCCGATTCCGATAGGCTTTTCACAGCAGATTTCCCCCTGATAATAGACGGATGGACCGGCAGGGAGGTGGGGATGTCGGATGAAACGTATAAGCTGCTTGAAACGAGGGACGCCATCTACAGGGAGTATAGGAACCGGAAAGGGGAGTTGCTGGAGCTCGTCATAGTTTACTCCCGCGGGAACAGGAAGGTCGTCCACCCGCCTGATGTCTGTTTTCAAGGGGGAGGGTGGAGACGCCAGCTCAAAGACGTCATCCCCGTCCCTCATCGGTCGAAACCGGGGCTGGAGAGGGTGAACCGATTGATACTCGATAGGAACGGGATGAAACAGGTGGCGCTTTACTGGTATAAGATTGGGAGTGAACAGACATCGAGCTACCTTGGACAGCAGGTCAGGTATCTCCTCAGCAGCCTCCTGCGCCGTAATAGGAGCATAGCCCTTGTGAGGATATCCTCCTACGCTCCCGATCCGGCGGGCGTTCAGAGCGAAACCCAAAAGCTTCTGAGTTTCGCCGCGTTGATCGCCCCGCTCATTCCGAAATATCTGCCCTGAAGAGCTTTAAAAGCTCAACTTTACGAGCCAGTTTCTATTCTTCAAATACCACTTGACCGTGCGCCTTACGCCCTCCTCAAGCCCCACCTTGGGCTCCCATCCCAACAGCCTCCTCGCCTTCGATATATCAGCCCAGGTGTGTCTCATGTCGGTTCTCTGAAACGGCTTGTAGTCTATGATCGCCTTTTTGCCTAATTCCCTCTCTATCAGGGCTATCAGATATTTAAGCTCGTATGGCCTATTGCCGCCCAGGTTTATGATCTCATATCCCAAAGGCCTGAGCGCCCTGATCGTTCCCTCAGCTATATCATCGATGTAGGTGAAATCCCTCCGCTGTGTGCCGTCGCCGTAAAGCGTTATCGGCCTCCCCTCGTCCACCCGCCTTATGAACTTCAGAACGCTCATATCCGGCCTGCCAGCGGGCCCGTAAACGGTGAAGTATCTCAACACGGAGACATCTACCCCGTAGAGGTGATGGTATGTGTAACAGCACACCTCAGCCGCCTTCTTGGAGGCAGCGTAAGGCGAGATAGGGCTGTTGACGGGGAGATCCTCCTTGAAAGGCATGGGATGGCCGGCGTAAACCGATGATGATGAAGCGAGGATGAACTTCCTCACGCCGAAATCCTTGCATAGCTCGAGAAGGTTGAGGGTGCCGATCGCGTTAGTCTTGAAATATATCCACGGGTTTTCGACGCTGGCCCTTACCCCCGCCCTTGCGGCCAGGTTTATGATCGCATCGATCGGCCCGCTCTCCTCAAACAAGATCCTCAACGCTTCAAAATTCTCTACATCAAGCTCATAGAACTTGAACCTCTTAAACCCCCTCAGCCTGTTCAGCCTCCACATCTTGAGTTGAACGGGGTAATATCCGTCGAGGTTGTCCAGACCTATAACCTCGTAACCCCTCTCGAGCAGTTTCTCGGAGGTCTTCCAGCCTATGAACCCCGCCGCTCCCGTCACCACAACCCTGGGCATGGCCCCTCCTTCAGCTACGCCGTCTCGGTATAGCCTAACACACATGAGGGGGATCAGTCAAATCCGCCGGTTGAACGGGGGTTCATAGTTTGTGAACGGTAGCTCCGAGCTCGATGGACGGATCGATTTAAGATCTCGAATTCGCTGAGCTTCATGACCTGGCATGTCCCTTGCCAAATCGATGTGCGAGGGGCATATCGGCCTCAATTCGTGTGAGGAGGAGGTAGATGAACGAAAGAGCAGTGATTTTAAAGAGGATGATGGAGATGCGGAGGTGCAGGTGCGGCGTGGTAGGGGTTGGCTATGTGGGGCTGCCCTTGATAACGGCCATGGCGAAGTCCGGGTTCGTATGTGTCGGCATAGATGTGGACGCTGAGAGGGTGAGGAAGCTTAACGCCGGCGAATCATATATCGAAGAT
>QNBQ01000420.1 GCA_003645735.1 Candidatus Poribacteria bacterium | reverse complement strand
GATACGAGCAGCCCCTTGTAATCCCAGAGATATTTGGGGTTGAAGTGGTGCGGCCCCCTGCCGTGGAAGAGCGGCCTGAGCACGATCAGCACGTTGAGCCTGGTTTTCCCCTTGACTATCGGCAGCGTCCAGATGTGGCCGAGGTCGGCGCACGCGTTGGGGTGATACCTGGGCGGGTAGTCCGAGAAGGGGATGTAGTTTTTGAGGCATCCGCCGATCCCCGCCCAGTGATGGGTTCTGAGCGGCCTGGCGTTTATGAGGGCGGTGCAGTCGGCAAGCGTTCTCCGCGCCCCCCTGTCGTCCATCCTTATCCTCTCCTCCGGGACGCCCGCGTCCATGACCCTCTTCCTTATAGCGTCCTCGACCTCCTTGGGCGTGGGCATATACGCCCAGACGTTGGTCTTGATGCCCACAAGGTCGTCCGGCTTGACGATACGGCGCCAGGCTTCAACGGGGTCGTCGACGCCCGTCAGCTCCTTTACCGCATCGTCCAGCATCCTCGCTATCACCTCGGGGTTAGGCTTGTGATCCTCGTCCAGCGCGTCGGGGTGGCGGACGAGCACGACCTTTGACCTCCTCTCCCCCTCCTTCCCCCCGGCCAATCCCTTGCCGAACATCGCCGCCAGGGCGGCGTATGCCGTGCCGCGGAGGAAATCGCGGCGGGTTATGGCTCTGTTAAGTCCGAACATCTCCTCCCACCTCCGGCCTAAATTATAACCCCTTTTCGACCTTTTGTGTGCCAACTTGCATCGGGCAGAGGCGTTGTGTTAAAATGAAAGGCGCAAGCTCACGAACGGAAAGGATGCGGGAAGATGGGCGCTCTGAGGCATAGAATCATGGAATACATCCGCAAGGCCCAGGAGAGCGGTATCCTCCCGGAGAGGGTGATCCTTTCGAAGGAGACGTTCAAGAAGCTGCTGGAAGACGAGATGATAAGGAAGCAGATGGAGAGGGGGAACCACCCCGCCACGGCCATAACAAACGCCTTGGGGCTTCCTTTCGAGATAGGCGAGAAGGACGAGGTGGTGGGAAAAGGATTCGTCCCCGAAAGATGTCCCCACTGCTCCAGGGCGATCTTCAACCCGAGGGTCAGGCTGAACGATATCGTCAGGATCGTCAGATACCTGGAGAGGTTCGGCAAGCAGCAGATGATCTGCACCTGTGGGAAGATCTTCGTCTTGGACGTGGAGGAGAAGAGGCTGGAGATCGATATGAGGGGAGTTTCCACCCTGACCAAATGCCCGCAGTGCGGGGGGCCGATAAAGTTCCTGACCAGCACAGAGGCTTTCTGCCTGAGGTGCGGCTGGGATAACCTCAAACCCCTCGATGCCAAGAAGCTCAAGGAGAAACGGTTCATCTGAGGCGGCTCAGGCCAGCTCCCTGCCAGCGGTCGTCATGATCAACCTGCCGTGTTTGACCCCTCTGGTGCTTATGAGCTTCTCAGCTAACCTCTTTATATAGCTCGCCTTGCCCCTGACGACCAAAACCTCGAGGCAGTTGTCCTTGTCGAGATGGATGTGCAGCGTGGATAGGATCGATTTGTAATGCTCGTGCTGCATATCCGTCAGCCTGTCGCTTATCTCCCTGACGTTGTGGTCATAAACGAGCGTTATCGTCCCGACCATCTCCTCGTCCTCGGCCCACTCCTGCTCCACGATGTAATCCCTCATCAGATCCCTTATCGCCTCCGACCTGTTCTTGTAACCCTTCCTCCTTATGAGCTCATCGAACCGCTTCAAGAGCTTCTCATCCATCGAGACGCCGAACCTGATGATCCCCATCTCCCATCCCCCTTGACCTCGATCTCCGGTTTTATTATAGTCACGATCGGCTTGCCGCTCAACCCTCCCACAGCTTATAATCAAAACCGCCCAAAACCCGAGGAGGTTTAGGCCATGCGTGAGAGGAAGGTCGTCGTCATCGGCCTGGACGCCCCGATAGTCAAATCGATCGATAAGCTCGTCCGCTCGGGCGACCTGCCCAACATAAAGCGGCTGATCGACGAGGGCGTGTGGGCCGAAAACTGCCTCGTGCCACACCCGACCATCACCCCTCCCAACTGGACGACCATAGCGACGGGCGCCTATCCCGGGACGCACGGGATAACCTGTTTCCACCTGCCGCCTAAGGAGGGGAGGCCCGGTGGGGCGGGGATCTCCCCCCAGGCGTTCAACTCCGGCGACGTCAGGGCCGAGTTCATATGGGAGGCCGCCGAAAGGGCCGGCAAAAGGGCGATCGTCATAAACTACCCCACCACCTGGCCGCCCAGGATGAAGGAGGGCGTCCAGGTGGCGGGGTTCGGGCTGCACGTGACCGATTGGAGGATGACCAGATCCGGCGAGCCGCTGACCGGGTTCAGGTGGCTCATCAACCTGGCCGATCATCAGTGCATCACGACCGAGCCGCTCCCCCTGGCCGATAGGGTCGAGCTGAGGCCATCAGGTGATGGGAGGCTAGAGGCGGAGGTCGAGCTGGGCAAATACAACACGCTCGACCTGGTCGAGCCGGTCAAGGTGAGGATATCGATCGATCCCGAAAGGAAAGTCGCCGCCGGATACCTGCCCGGAAATGGCGAGAAGGTCTTCGAAACGGCGCTGGGGGAGTGGTCGGAGACCGCCAAGCTCAGGTTCAGAACCGATAGGAACGAACGGGACGCCTACTTCAAGGCCAAGCTGCTGGATCTATCCCCCGACGGGAGAAGGTTCAAGCTCTACTTCACGACCTTCTGCTCGCTGGACGGGGCGACCTATCCGGAGGGGATCGCCTCGGAGCTGGAGGAGAACGTGAAAGAGGGCCTGCCCGTCAGGGCCATGGAGGACGCGCTGACCCTGGGATGGCTCGACTACGACTCCTACCTCGATCTGCTGGACATGGAGAACAGATGGCTGGCCGAGGCGGCGGCCTACCTCATGGGGAAGGTCGAGTGGCACATCTACTACATGCACGCCCACGCGCCCGATCACACCTACCACAAGATACTGAACGACCTGGATCACTCGCCCGACGCGTCGCTCAGGGAGAAGCTGGCCGAGCTGGAGAGG
>QNBQ01000419.1 GCA_003645735.1 Candidatus Poribacteria bacterium | reverse complement strand
TCCCCTAACTGCCCCGTGGCTTTCCACCCCAAAGACCCGAGGGTCATCTACGCCTATGGGTTCCGCGCGCTGAGGATCTCAACCGATGGAGGGATAACCTGGAGGCCGCTCGTCGAAAGCCCTCCCTGGGGCAGGAGGGGCGTGAGGGCGATAAGGATCGATCCCGAAAACCCGAAGCTGATGTTCGTCGGAACGGATGAGGGGGTCTACCGATCGACGGACGGCGGGCGGACTTGGAGGAGATGTGAGGGGATCGAGGGAAGCGTCGTCGGGTTCTTCATCGACCCGAGCTCCCCGCCCGAAAGGCGCATCTGTTTCGCCGCGACAGATCGGGCCGTCTACAGATCAGACGACGGCGGGCTGAGCTGGGAGGAGAAATCGAAGGGGCTGCCGTGGAGGGGGATAAGGAGCTTCGCCGGAGGAGCGAACCCATCGACCGGACGGGTCATCCTCTACGTCACGATACCGAGCCGGAACGTGAACGGGAGGTTCGCCGGCGGCGTCTATAGATCGTTTGACAGAGGAGAAAGCTGGGAGAGCGCGATGGGGGAAGGGATCAACACGGAGCTGGGGAGAAAGGATCGATACGGCCAGGGCGATATAGCGCAGTATTATTTCGTCGCCTGTGGGCTTTACAAACCGGAGATCGTCTACGTCACGAACACCGGCACGGGATACTGGCCGCCGTATCACTTCACTGTTTACCGGAGCGATGACGCGGGCAGGACGTGGAGGTATTGTCTGAACGGGGATCCCCGGTTCAGGGAGCACAACGTCGAAAACGGGTGGCTGGTATGGGATCTGAACTGGGGATGGGGAGGGCCGGCGCTGGGGTTCGCCGTATGTCCCACCGATCCGGATGTGGCTGTCTACACCAACGCCGGGGAGGTATACATCACGGCGGACGGGGGGCGAAGCTGGAGATGCGCCTACTCCGAGCGGCTCCCCGGTCAGGGGAAGCCCGGCAAGGGGCAGAGGTGGAGGTCGATCGGGCTGGAGGTGACGACGTGCTGGAACTACTACGTCGATCCACATGACGAGAGGGTTCACTACATCTGCTACACCGACATAGGGTTCGCCCGGAGCGAGGACGGCGGGCGGAGCTGGAGGTATAGCGCGGCCGGCTCCCCGTGGCGGAACACCTTCTATGAGCTTGCCTTCGACCCGGAGGTTCCGGGGCTGATCTGGGCCGCCGTTTCGAACCAGCACGACATCGGACACTGGACGAACATCGAGGGGCCGAGGGAAGGGGGCGGCGTGGTCGTCAGCGAGGATTTCGGTCGAACCTGGCGCCCCTCAAACAAAGGGCTGCCCGACGCGCCCGTCACATCGATCGTCATCGACCCCAAATCCCCAAAGGGAAGGAGAAGGCTCTGGGCGGCCGTCTTCGGATACGGGGTCTACAGATCGGACGATAACGGCAGAACCTGGGTCAAGAAGTCGAAAGGGCTGGGCTACCCCGGAAACGCCCACGTCTACGTCCTGAGGCTCCATCCCGACGGGACGCTCTTCTGTTCGATAACCGGCAAGCGGGATGGCCGGAGGTTCGACGTGCCGGGCGGGCTGTGGAGGAGCAGGGACGGCGGCGAGACGTGGGAGCCGGTGACCGACGGGCTGAGGCTATACTGGGTCATGGATTTCGCCGTCCACCCGCGGGACAGCCGGATCATCTACCTCTGCGCGTCGGACGCGCCCGGTAGAGGTGGAGGCGGGATATACAAGACGGTCGACGGCGGCAGGACCTGGAGGAAGTTGAACGTCCGCTTCCCGCTCGAATATCTCTCATACGTCCACACCTTCGCCCCCATTCTCCACCCCGAGAACCCCGACCTGATCTTCCTGACGACCTCCACCCACGGGATATTCGTCAGCGAGGACGGCGGCGAAAGCTGGCGGGAGTGGAAGGCCATACCCTTCATGAGCGTCCACCGCATAACCTTCCACCCCTCCGATCCCCGCACGATGTTCATCACCACCTTCGGCGGAGGGGTCTGGAAGGTGAGGGTTTTGGGGAGGTGAGGCATGGTCGGCGAAAAGGAGAAGTTCCTCAAGGAGGTGAGCTTACAGGGCGACGGGATAGTGAGGTCGCGCGTCTCGATAACATATCCGGTCTGGAAGGAGTATGGGGAGGCGTTGAACGAGCTTCAGGGGCTTTCGCCTCACGTGTCGGTCGGCATAGCCCGGTCGCCCAGCCACCCCGCTTACCACGAGGCGACCGACAGGTGGGGCTGTAAGTGGATATACCCGCTTGAGGCGTTGGACGGGCAGTGCGTGGGACATCCGATAGAGTCGTGGGCCGATCTCGATAAATACAGGCCGCCCGACCCGGAGAGGTTCACGAACTGGGAGGAAGCCAAGAGGAGGGTCGAGGAGGCCAAATCCAAGGGGAGGGTGGCCTGGGGCCACACCGAGCACGGCTTCCTCTACCTGCGGCTGACCTACCTGAGGGGGTTTGAGAACTTCATGATGGACGTGGCAGAGGGCCGACCGGAGCTTGACAGGTTGATAGGGATGATCGAGGAGTTCTGGTTGGAGGTGGTGAGGAGGTGGATCGAGATAGGGGTCGACGCGATAAACTTCGGAGACGACCTGGGCCTTCAAAACTCACTGCCTATCAGCCCCGATGCCTGGCGCAGATATATCAAACCCTCCTACAAGCGGATCTTCTCCTACTGTCGCCAAAACGGCGTCCACGTCTACCTGCACACCGACGGATACATCGTCGACATCATCCCCGACCTCATAGAATGCGGCGTGTCGATCCTGAACCCCCAGGATCTGGTGAACGGCCTCGACAATATCGAAAAGCTGGCCAAGGGGAGGGTTTTCATTGATCTGGACATAGATCGTCAGAAGATCACAGTTTTCGGGACGCCTGAGGAGGTGGAGGAGCACGTTTTAAACTGCATAAAAAAGCTCGGCTCCCCCAAAGGCGGCCTGAGCTTGATATGGGGCGTTTATCCGCCGACGCCGCTTGAGAACATCAAGGCCGCCGTGGAGGCGATGGGCAAATACGCGACCTACTGGGCGTCGAAGGAGGGGTGAGCTATGGAG
>QNBQ01000418.1 GCA_003645735.1 Candidatus Poribacteria bacterium | reverse complement strand
TACCTGAGCATTAAGGCCCAAAACGTGATAGATAAGGAGGGGATAAAGCTGGAGATCTATCGGATCACCGATGAGGACGGCAAGGGGATGTGGGTGGAGGGTGCGGAGAGCGCTTATGATGCGGGCGCCAGTTACGATAAAAGGGATGACAGACCCGGGTTCGATGTGGAGTGGACGGGGAGGGGAGGAAGGGATAGCGTGATGGACTCCACGGTTGACGAGCCGGATAGCGAGTTCACGATACCCAGCTCGCCCTTCGAGGGGTGGGCCGTGTTCGACGTCAAAAAATCCGTTCAGATCTGGGCCAACGGAGGCGAGAACCAGGGCTGGGTGATCGTGCAGCCTATCTCATCGCCGGAGCATTATTGGTTTTCGGACGACGCCGAAGATGTCGCTGACAGACCTAAGCTGATCGTAAACTATATCCCCCCGGCGAGGGAGGAGCTGGGAAAGCCGGGGAAGCCTTATCATATCGACGATTGAGAACACAGGCGGTTGAGGATGATCAACATACTTACAATCGACGTCGAGGATTACTTTCACGTCCTCGGGTTAAGCTCCGTCATAAAGAAGAGCGAGTGGGAGGATTGCCCCCAAAGGGTTTACGGTAACACCTTGAGACTTCTGGACATCCTAGAGGCGAGCGGGGTGAAAGCCACGTTCTATGTGCTCGGATGGGTTGCCGAGAGGCGTCCCGAGCTAGTGGACGAGATGCTCCGCCGCGGCCATGAGATAGCATCGCACGGATACTCACACGCCCCGATCTACGAGCAGACGAGGGAGGAGTTCCACGCTGATCTGGTGAGGTCGAAGGAGATACTGGAGGGAATCTCAGGGTGCAAAGTCATCGGATATCGAGCGCCCAGCTTCTCCATAACCGAAAGAACTCTCTGGGCGCTTGACGTCCTGATCGAGGAGGGGTTTGAATACGATTCGAGCATCTATCCGATAAGATACGACAGATACGGCATCTCGAGCGCTGAGAGGTTTCCCCACCTCATCCACAGGGGGAAGCGAAGTATATGGGAGTTTCCCCCGTCGACCCTCAGGTTCCTCGGGAGAAACTTGCCCGTAGCAGGAGGGGGATACTTTCGACTTTATCCATACCGGATAACAGCTGGTTTCATAAGGCGAATGAATCGCAAGGGATACCCCGTCTTGGTTTACCTCCACCCTTGGGAGATCGATCCGGCCCAGCCGAGGTTTAAGCCGAGGTTCAGGGATAGGTTCAGACATTATGTTAACCTGAGCAAAACCGAAGGCAAGCTGATCCGACTGCTTAAGGAGTTCAGATTCGCGGGCATATCCCACTTTATAAAGTGCATGGGAGGGGGAAGTTTAAGATGAAAAATCGGGTTTTGATCACGGGAGGAGCGGGATTTATAGGGTCGAATATCGCCCACGCCTTGGTGAGGCGCGGGTTTAAAGTGAGGATATTCGATAATCTCTCAACGGGGAACCTCGACAATTTGAGGGGGATTTTAGATCGAGTGGAGTTTTTAAAGGGGGATCTGAGGGACATGAACGCTGTGAGGGAAGCCGTTAAAGGGGTGAGGTTGTCTTTCACCAGGCCGCCCTTCCATCGGTCGCCAGATCGATCGAAGATCCCATAAGCTCCAATGATTCGAACATCAGGGGGACGCTCAATCTGCTTCTCGCCTCCAAGGAGGTGGGCCTCAGGAGGCTGATATACGCCTCCTCGTCCTCGGTTTACGGCGATACACCCGACCTCCCAAAAAGGGAGGATATGCCTCCGAACCCCATCTCCCCATACGCCCTCTCCAAATACGTCGGCGAGAGATACTGTCAGATGTTCACCTGGATATACGGCTTGGAAACGGTATCGCTGAGATACTTCAACGTGTTCGGGCCCAGGCAAAACCCCCGTTCACAGTATGCCGCCGTCGTGCCGAGGTTCGTCGAAGCCTTTCTGATCGGCAGACCGCCGGTCATCTTCGGGGATGGGGAGCAATCCCGTGATTTCACCTACGTGGATAACGTCGTTCAGGCCAACCTCCTGGCCGCCGATGCCGAAGGCGCTGCTGGTGAGGTTTTCAACATAGCTTGTGGGGCTAGGACGACCATTAACGAGCTAGCGGAGCTTATCGCGGGGCTAACCGGATCAAATTTGAAGGCGAAGCACGCCTCTCCCCGGCCGGGTGATGTGCGCCATTCACAGGCGGACATATCCAAGGCGAGAAGAACGCTGGGATATTCTCCTTCTGTGTCGTTGATCGGGGGCCTCAGGAAAACGGTGGAGTGGTATCGGCATCTCAGATCTTTATAACCTTCCCCCCGCCTTCGATCCGCTTGGTTGCGTTACGGCAGTCCACGATGAGCTTGGAATGCTTGACCACGGTCTGATAATCGACGCAGGTGTGATCCGTTACTATGACGACGCAGTCGAACCTGCGCAACAGCTCAGGCGTCAGCTCCTCGCACCTCTTCGCTTTACCAGGGCTTAAAAAGGCATATGGATCGTAGTAGTGAAGATCCGCCTCGCGCTCGTCTAACATCCTTATGATGTCCAACGCGGGCGATTCCCTCGTGTCTCCCACATCCCTTTTATAGGCTACCCCGAGGATGAGTATCCTCGAGTCTTTCAACGGCTTGCCCTTTAGGTTCAAGGCGTCTATTATCTTGCCGACCACGTATCCGGCCATGCTCCCGTTTATCTCGCTCGCCAGCTCTATGAACCGCGCTGTGAACCGATGGTTTTTGGCCTTCCAGGCCAGGTAATGGGGATCGTTCGGGATGCAATGTCCCCCTATGCCGGGCCCGGGGTAAAACGGCATGAAGCCGAAAGGCTTGGTGGCGGCGGCGTCGACTATCTCCCATATGTCAAGCCCTATCCGATCGCATATCAACGCCATCTCGTTGACGAGCGCTATGTTGACGCTCCTGAAGGTGTTCTCCAGCAGCTTTACCATCTCCGCTGCCCCGGTGGAGGATACGACCACGACCTTGCTTACAAACTGTTCGTAGAAACATCTGGCCATCTCGGCGCAGGTAGGTGTCACCCCGCCTACGATCTTAGGGGTGTTGTGGATCGTATAGG
>QNBQ01000417.1 GCA_003645735.1 Candidatus Poribacteria bacterium | reverse complement strand
CCCCTGGCATGTCCCTTGCTCAGAGGTGAGCTCAAGGCGGATTCACACCGGGGCGTCTCGAGCAGGTCGGAGGTGAAACGTGCATTACAGGGAATACTGCCTCGACGGCGCCAAACACTTGGGCGCCTCACCTACAGGGGACATGGGGTTTTACGAGGATCTCAAAAAGGTTGCCAAGCTTCACTCCGCCTTCTTCAAATCCGTCGAGCTGATGCCGCCCGTGAGGCTCCCGCTGTGGTATCTGATCCTCAAGAGGGCGATCGATTTCGTGGGATCCGCGGTGGGGCTTCTGCTCTGCTCCTTTCCCTTTTTGGTCATATCCATAGCGATAAAGTTCGACTCCTCCGGCCCCGTCTTTTACAGGCAGAGCAGGGTGGGGAAGAACGGTAAGGTTTTCAAGATATTCAAGTTCAGGACGATGGTGAAGGACGCCGAATCGAAGACGGGGCCCATCTGGGCCTCCGATAAGGACCCCAGGCTGACGAGGGTGGGGAGGTTTCTGAGGAGGACGAAGATAGATGAGCTTCCGCAGCTCATAAACGTGCTTATTGGTCAGATGAGCTTCGTAGGCCCCCGCCCCGAGAGGCCCGAGTTCGTCTTCAACTTCGTCAACATCATCCCCGCCTATGACAGGAGACACGACGTTAAGCCGGGGATCACCGGCCTGGCCCAGCTTTTCCTGGGGTATGATAAGGGCGCCGAAAGCGTTTACAAAAAGCTCAGATGGGATGTAAAATACATAAGGAGCATGGGGTTGAGGATGGACATGTGGCTCATATTCAAGACGATATGGGCGCTTCTGAGGGGTAAGGTATGAGGAGGAGAAAGGCTCGGACCCTGCCGGAGCTCTTCAACCCCGACTCCCCCGGCGTCATGGAGGTCTACAGGGTCCTGACCACCATCGCCGGGAAAGGGCGGGACGGGCTGAAGAGCGTCCTGATAACCAGCGCGATGCCGCGGGAGGGGAAGTCGATACTGGTGGCATACTTAGGGATGACGGCGGCCCATTCGGGCAGGAGGACGCTGATAATCGACCTCGACCTGCGCAGATCGATCCAGCACAAGCTGTTCGGCCTCCACAGGTCGCCCGGCGTGGGCGATCTGCTCTCGGCGGAGGAGCCCATCCCCTTGGAGAACCTGATAAAACCCACCTCCATGGGGAACCTCCACCTCATGCCCAGCGGCTCTAAGCTCTCCTCACCCAGCGGCGTCCTGAGGGTTAACGTCGACAGGGTCAAAAACCTGATAGCGGAGCTGTCGATGTCCTATGACCTGTTGCTCGTCGACTCCCCTCCGATCGTCCCCGTCAACGACGCCGAGCTGATAGCCCCGCTTGTGGACGGCGTCGTGCTGGTGGTGATGGGCGGCAAGACGTTCAGGGAGATAGTGGCCAGGGCCATAGAGCTGATAAGGAAGGCGAACGGCAACCTCGTGGGGATGGTGCTCAACAACGTCACAAGGGCCCTGCCCTACTATTACGAGCACAAGTATTACAGGTATCGCTATGAGCCGAGAGAGGATTGAGCTGAGCCTCGCCCTTGCCGTGATATCGGCCCTTCTGCTTCTCGCCCCCCGGGCCGAGCCGGCCGACAGACACCTGATCGAAGGCGTTTATTGGCTCATATGTGAGGGGGATGCCGCCAGGGCCGAGAGGGAGCTGCTCCTATCGGTTCAGCTCAGCCCGGACGACCCCGAGCCCTACTACTTCCTCGGCCTCATAAAGTATCAGCGGGGGAAGGCGGCCGGATCCGAGGAGGAGCTGGCGGAGGCGCTCCACTACCTGTTGGAGGCCGAGAGGAGGGGCATAAGGCACGACAGGCTTCATCCGGACGTGTTGCGGGAGCTGAGGAGGGATCATCCCGATCTGAAACCCAAGGCCCCGAAGGCCGCCCGGGCGGCCCCCGGCCGGCCCGATCGGGTCGAGGTTGAGTTCGAGGCGGGGGAAGGCGAGGTGATACTGGTCGAGGGGGAGGACGGGTCAAAGATCAGGGCGATTTCAGGCGAAGCGGTGACCCTCCGCTGCGGCAGATCGTATAAGGTTAGCCTCGACAGGGAGGGGACGCTGGATAGGGCTTTCAAGAGGATCACGCCGATCCTAGCGATCCTCGCCCTCTGGATCTTCAGATGAAGGGGGTTGAAGCGATGTCGCGCAAGAGGATTTTATTTTTGGCCTCTCCTCTGATCATCCTCGCACTCTCTATACCGGGCCTCTGCTCGGAGGCGGAGCTGTTTCTGAAGGCCGGCCTGAACTCGCTGAGGTCGGGCGATTACGAGTCGGCGCTCAACGCCTTCAACCAGGCGCTGAAGGCCGATCCCGAAAACCCGCAGATCATCTACTACAAAGCGGTCGCCGAGTTCAACCTGAACAGGACCGATGAGGCGATGAGGGATTTCAGAAGGGCATATGAGCTTGTCTCCGAGAGGCCGCCCTCCCTCGAGCTGATCCCCTCCGATGGGGTGAGCTTGAGGCCGACCCACAGGGACGGGTGGAGGGTGATCCTCAAACCCGGCCCCCGAAAGGGGATAAAGCTCGAAGGGGGATCGTCCTACAGGGTAGCCGTCGAGAGGAAGGGGAGGAGATCCCCCTGGACGGCGAAGCTGCTGCCTTTGGCCATCATATTGATCTTGGTAGCGGCGAGGTAAGGCGGAGGTGAAGATGAAAGGGAAGACGATCTCAGCCGTCATATCGGCCCTTTTGATCCTCGGATCGGCCCTCGCGATGGGGGCGCTCAAGCCGGAGGAGCTGGTCATAGAGGGCGGGGCGGAGATGACCGCCTCCAGATCGGTCACCCTCTCCATCTCGGCCGTGGACGCGGAGGAGATGTTCATCTCGGGCGACGTGGAGGAGGGCGACCTGACCTTCAAATGGGTGAAGTTCTCGCCGACCGCGCGGGTGACGTTGACGGAGGGGGACGGGCTCAAGCAGGTGAGCGTTAAGCTGAGAAAGGGAGAGGCCGAGGCGCCGCCGATGACCGATACGATCGTGCTCGACATGGTCGGCCCGATCGCCGGCCCGGCCAGGGCCTACGACTCGACGGACCCGACGGACGACGACGGGAT
>QNBQ01000416.1 GCA_003645735.1 Candidatus Poribacteria bacterium | reverse complement strand
CTGCTCCATGAGGTAGTAGGCGTTGGTGCCTATGCCGGTGTCGAGGAAGAGGTTCTGGATGTCCCTCAGGAGGCATTGCGATCCGTTTATGAAGTATCTGCTCTCGCCCGATCTGGTCAGCTGCCTGGCTATCTCGACCTCGGGCGAGTCTATTGGGAGGAAGCCGTCCTCGTTCGACAGCTTCAGCGCGACGTATGCGAGCTTTTTAGGGGAGCCGGTCGATCCGCCGTTGAAGATGACCTCCTCCATCCTGGCGCATCTGAGCGATTTGGCGCTCTGCTCCCCCAAAACCCACCTTATCGCGTCCGATATGTTGCTCTTGCCGCAGCCGTTGGGGCCGACGATGACGGTTATGCCCTCTTCGAAGAGCAGCTCGACCTCGTCGGCGAAGCTTTTAAACCCGTTTATCCTCAGGCTTTTGAGCCTCATTCACTCCTCCTCCCCCGGGTATCTCACCTTTATGAGGCATAGGCCGTGCGGAGGGACGGACGGCCCCGCCGCCGATCTGTCCCTGGCGTCGAGTATCTCCTTCATCCTGGCCGCCGGATCCTCCGGCTTCTCCTTGTTCAGCATCAGCAGCGTCCCGACTATCGCCCTGACCATCCCCCTCAAAAACGACTTGGCCTCTATCTCGACCCGCACCAGATCCCCCTCGCGCCAACATTTGGCCTCGATGACCGTTCTGGTTGGGCTTCTCTCGTCGCCCGACCTCCTGAAGGAGGAGAAGTCGTGCGTCCCCTCCAGGACCTTGATCGCCTTGTTCATCAGCTCGGCGTCCAGCGGCTCGGGGTAGAAGTAGACGAAGTTCCTCATGATCGCGGAGGGGTAGTTCCTGTTGAGGATGGTGTATCTGTATCGGCGGCTTATGGCGCTGTATCTGGCGTCGAACTTCTCGTCCACCTCCTCCACGCTTATTATCGCCACATCTCCCGGCAGGATGGCGTTGAGCGCCCTGTGCATCTCCTCGGTCGACATCTTCGACTCGGTGAAGAAGTTGGCCACCTGGCAGATGGCGTGCACGCCGGAGTCGGTCCTGCCGGCGGCCTTCAGCCTCACGTCCTCTCCCGTGAGCTGCTTTATGGCGTCCTGGATGACGCCCTGAACCGTCCGAAGACCCGGCTGTATCTGCCATCCCTTGAAATCCGTCCCGTCATACTCTATCACCAGCTTGATGTTCCTCGGCATCCCCTCACACCCCCATCAGATCGAACCTGGATATCAAGTTCCCCTCCTCGTCAAACCTGAGAGGCTCGGGATCGGAGAGGATCTCCAGATCGTCCCGCCCCCTGGCCTCATCGAGGAGCGGCTCGGATATCTCGACGTATTCGAGGTGAAGCGTGCTTTTAATGTGGACGGCCCTGCACTCCTCCGGCTCCCTTATCCCGACGGTGGCGAAGGCCGCCTCTATCGCCTCCCGATCGGTGTCGAAATAAAGCGGTATCCTGGATTTTTGAGGCCCCAGCGATGTGAGGCTGTTGGTGTATGTGGCCTTTCTATCCATTTTCCTGACGAGGCGGGCGGTGGTGAAATCGGCCAGCCCTATCCCCACGGCGTTCCCCTCCGTCTTTTCGGTCAGATCCAGCACGACTATCCTCAGGATGAACGGCCTTTCCGGCTCGGGCTCGAAGTTCTGCATCATCCTGCCGATGACGTTCGTGTCCATCCCCGTCCCGCTTATATCCTTGCCGAGCTTGTCGACGATCAACACGTCCAGCTCGTCGAAGGGGAGCTTGCCGGCGAGCTTCTTCGCCTCGGCGAAGAGCTCCTCCTCCCTCCGCTCCAGCTCCTCGGGGAGCACGGCCTCGATCCTCGCCACCTCTTTATACGCGTTCTCCACGATTGCCAGGCCGAACTTGATCTTTCCGGTCTTCAAAACCTCGCGGGCGACCCACCTTATCACGTTTTCGAACCCGTATTTGAAGAAGAGCTTGTGACAGAGCGTCGCCCCCTCCTTTTTCCCCAGCCCGATCGTTATCATCTTCATCAGCCCGCTTCCTATCCTCCCGACGAAATCGGTGTGGGGCTTTATCCTGTTGACGACCACCACCCCGTCCGCCTCGGCGGCGTGTCTGTCCATGTAGACCGGCGACCCGTCGCTCAGCTCTCCCACTTGGACGACCTCCATCGAGGAGATTATCGGCGCGCCGACCCGCTCCTCGGTTATCCCATACCGCTCGATAACCCTCCTCTGTCCCTCGGCGGTTGCTCCTCCATGGCTGCCCATGGCCGGGACGATGAACGGCTCGGCCCCCAGCTTTTTAAGCTCGTCGACCAGCGCCCTCATGATGACGTCTATCCGGGCTATCCCCCTGCTGCCGGCGGTCAGGGCGATCCGCTCGCCCGGTTTGACGATCCGCTCAACCCCTATCCTCCCCAGCTCCTCCTTTACGGCCCGGGCGGGGTCCTCCACCCTCGGCCTTGGGAACCTCTGCCTGACGAGCGCCATTCTGGGAAGCCTCAATCCGCCCACCTCCCTCGGGACAGTTTAGATAATACAACACCGAAGCCGATGGCGCAAGCCTCCGCGGTTTAACAGAATCTTCATCCCCGCTTCACCGTTTTTTAACAGGTCGTTTGCTATCATAGAAGGTGACCCCAATTCCTCCTGTGGATTGACCCGGGCGGAGGAATCGCAGGCCCCCCGCGCCTGCGGTTCCTTTTCTCTTTGGTTGGCCGCCCTCTCCCGGATAGAGGCCCCCTTCGAGGGGCTGATCACCCACCGCCTGCCGCTTGAGGAGACCCAACCTGACGGGGGTCAACGCTGGGCTGGTCATACTGGTCGGCGACGACCCGGGGGCGGTCCTGTCGCAGAACGAGCAGGACAGCAGGCCGCTGGTCGATCTCCTCCGCCTTCGAGCTATCGGAGGAGTTCGGCCTCCCGGTCGTCGTGAGGTTCACGAGGAGCTTCTGTGCCTCGAAGGGATCTGTGAGGTTGGGCGGGAGGGTATCGAGGCCGCCGCTCATCGCCGCCACGCCGTTCTCCAAGATCAGGATGAAGATCCCCACACGGTTAGAGGCCAGGTTTATCAGGCCGTTCACCACCACGTGCGGGAAGGAGGAG
>QNBQ01000415.1 GCA_003645735.1 Candidatus Poribacteria bacterium | reverse complement strand
TGTTGGAGCTGGCCAAGTGGCTTAGTTTTTTGAGGTTCCTTGCGGGAGGTGGGGAGAGGTGACGGTTGAGGAACTTAACCTCGCCCTGCGCCAAATCGCCGAACAGTATGCCGAGGTCGACGAGGGGGTGTTGGGCGAGAACCTCGTTTCCATCGCCCTTTTCGGCTCGGTGGCGCGGGGAGAAGCAGGACCTTCCTTGGTTATAGATCTCTTCATTGTCTGCCGGCATCTGCCCAGGGGGATGTTCAAACGTCACAAGCTCTTAGAACCCGTGAGGCAGCGGCTTCAAGGTGAACTGGAGCGGCTCTGGAGGCAAGGTGTTTATGCGGATTTCACGGAGTTGATATGCACCGAAGAGGAGGCCCGCCGCTTCAGGTGGATTTACCTTGAGATGATAGAGGAGGCGCTCATCCTCTTCGACAGAGGGGGTTTCTTGAAGGAAGTCTTTGAGTCTCTTCGCAAGCGCCTACGGGAACTGGGGGCACAAAGAAAGAGGATGGGGAAGGTGCGCTATTGGGACTTAAAGCCTGATCTGAAACCTGGAGAGGTGGTGGAGCTTTGACCAACAAGGAGAGCGCAAGGATTGGTTTGAGAAGGGCGAAGGTGATTTTGGAAGAAGCGAGAGGTTTGTATTCGAGGGAGGCGTGGAACCTCGTGGTGAGAAGGTGTCAGGAAGCAGTGGAATTGGCGCTGAAAAGCGCCCTCATGTGGGCGGGGATTCAACCCCCTCGATCCCATGATGTGGGGCCGGCATTAAGGGACAACGCCGACAAATTCCCCAGGCAGTTCGCGGAAGCTATCTCTAAGCTGGCCTCCATATCACGCTCGCTGAGAGCTGAGAGGGAGTTGAGTTTCTATGGAGACGAGGAGAGCGGCGTTCCCCCTGAAATGCTTTACGATCGGGAGGACGCCGATGAAGCGTTGGAAAAGGCCGGCTTTGTCCTCGAACGGTGTGAAAAACTGATCGAGGAGTGAGGTGAAATGCAAATCCTAATAAGGCCCGTGGATGTATGGCTTTTCCGGGATGGAAGACCCTTCCGGGCGGGCGAAGATCATCTCGCGGTATCCCTCTTCCCTCCCACCCCTTTCACGCTTCAAGGGGCCATCCGAACTAAGGCGTTAGTGGACAAAGGGATCGACGTTCATGACTTCGTCCGGTATGTAAAGCAGAACAAGCCCCATCCCGAAGCCCCTGAAATAGGCTTCGGGGACAACTTCGGCGACCTGCGCCTTCTCGGACCTCTCCTCGCTCGCCGGAACGACGGATATTGGGAGAGGCTCCTTCCGATGCCCGCCGATGTGACGGTGTTAAAAGATGATAAAACCCAGCGTTTCGCCTTGCTCCGGCCCGAGGGGGAACTGCCGTTCACGACCAACCTACCGGATGGGATGCGGTTGCTATGGGTCAGAACCGATCTCTCCGTTGAGGAAAGGAGGTTTCTGTTTCCTGAAAAGGTGATACGTCGCTATTTGAGGGGGGAAATGCCCGATTTTTCGGATGTTATTCCTTTCACGCAGCCATTCGACTTCGAGCCGCGTTTCGGCATAGCTATTGATAGGGGAAGAGGCACCGCCGAGGCGGAGAAGCTTTATCAAGCTCGGTTCGTCCGGCTGAGGGACGAATTCGCCCTTTGGGCCGAGGTGGAGGGGGTTGAACTACAGCCGGAAGGCTATCTGCGTTTCGGCGGAGAGGGGAAGGCCGCTTACTACTGGAGGTTAGAACCGCCCCTTCATCCGCTTCAAAGCGAGGATGAAGCCCAGCAGGCTGTGAGCTCGGGGCGGTTTAAGGTTGTGTTGGTCACCCCGGCGTGGTTCTCCGATGGCTGGAGGCCGAGGGATGGCGATTGGCAAGGCTTCCTCGGCGCTCCCGTTCGCTTGGCGGCAGCGGCCCTGCCGAAAGCTCAACTTTTCGGCGGTTTTGATATCGCTAAGGGTAAGCCTAAGCCTATGAGGGCTTTCGTCCCCACCGGCGCGGTTTACTTCTTTGAAGTCGAGGGCGGAAGGATCTCCCTCAACGAGCTAGTCCGTCGCCTTTGGGAGGGAGGGTTCACGGAGACCCCTGATGAGGTTAGAGGAAACCGTGGGGACTGGGCCCAGATCGGGCTCGGAAAGGTGCTTATAGGGAGGTGGTAGGGGTGTATGAAAAGGCATGTATGCTTTTCCTCTACTGCGAGACGCCCGTCCATGCGGGGACGGGGACCAGTCTGAGCGTAGTTGATCTTCCCATCCAGAGGGAGCGCATCACCGGTCTGCCCATTATCCAGGCGTCGAGTTTAAAGGGAGTGCTCAGGGCGGAGGTCGTCAGATTGAAAGGGGAGGAGATAGCCGATATACTTTTCGGCCCTGCTCCCCCACCCGGAGGTGAGCCCAAACACGCGGGCTGTGTAAGCCCCCACGATGCCCGGGTTCTCCTCTTCCCCGTTCGCTCCCTTGTAGGGGTTTTCGCCTGGACCACCTGTCCGATGGTTTTGGAGAGGTTCAAGCGGGAGATGGTGGCGGCGGGGTTTAAGGTTGACTGGGAAGTGCCGGAGCTGCCGTCCGATGATCGAAAGGCCTTTGTGGCAACGGAGTCCGAGGTGATAGCCGGCGCCAAAATCGTGCTCGAGGAGTTCGCCTTCGACGCCGTCCCCAGCCAGGAGGCCAAGGATATTGCAGGCTGGCTCGTTGAAAACGCTATGCCTCAGTCCGAGGAGTATCAGGAGTGGAGCAAATCGTTGCCCAGGCGCTTCGTCATCCTCCCAAACGATGCCTTCCGCGACTTCACCCTGATGGCAACCGAGGTGATCACGCGCATCCGGCTGGATCAGGAGGCGAAAACCGTAGCTGAGGGAGCATTGTGGAGCGAGGAGCATTTGCCGAGCGAAACTCTCCTTTACGCTCCGATATTCGTAAGCAAGCCGTTGGCGGAAAGGGATAAGGTTCCGAATGAATTAAAGGAGAATGATCAACCTAAGGCCGAAAAGGTGCTGAGATTGCTCGAGGATCTCGCAAAGCCCCAACAGGATCAGCCTTATCTCGACCGCCTCCAGATCGGGGGCGATGAAACCGTGGGGCGTGGGATCGTCAAGATCCGC
>QNBQ01000414.1 GCA_003645735.1 Candidatus Poribacteria bacterium | reverse complement strand
CTCGGCCGCCTTCTTCGTCGCGTCGCTCATCCACGTCCCTCTAGGCCCCAGCAGCGTCCACCTGGTCCTGAACGGCCTGCTGGGGGTGCTCCTCGGATGGGTCGCTTTCCCCGCCGTTCTGTTGGCCCTCTTCCTCCAGGCGATCCTCTTCCAGTTCGGCGGGCTGACGACGCTGGGGGTGAACACGTTCAACATGGCGATGCCGGGGGTCATCTGTTTTTACCTCTTCGGTCCGCTCCTGAGGAGGGGCGGCCCGCTCGTCCCCATAGGCGGCTTCCTGACCGGATCCGTATCGATACTGCTCTCGGGGGTTTTGGTCGCCCTCGACCTCGCGCTGACGGGGGAAGGGCTGATCAACGCCGCCAAGCTGATCCTGGTCGCCCACCTGCCGGTCATGGCGATCGAGGGGATCATAACGGCTTTCATCCTCTCCTTTCTCAGGAGGGTAAAACCCGAGATGTTGGAGGTCGCCCGATGAGAACCCTTTTCATCATCGCGATCCTCTCGCTCCTCGCCGCCGCTTCACACGCCCATAAGGTGAACGTCTTCGCCTGGGTGGAGGGGGATCAGGTGCAGGTCGAGGGGTATTTCAGCGACGGGACGCCGTGTAAAGGGGCCAAAGTGGAGGTCTACGACCTGCAGAGCGGCTCCAAGCTGCTTGAGGGGTCGACCGATGAGGAGGGGATCTTCTCGTTTGAGAGGCCGGAGGCGAACGGGCTGAGGATCGTGCTAATAGGCAGCATGGGCCACAGGGCCGAGACGAGGATCGGCCCGGAGGAGCTGGGCGGCGAAAAGTCGGCAGGTGAAACGGCTCCCTCCGAGACCGCTCGGACCGCCCCTTCCGCTTCGGAGCTTGAATCGATCGTGAAAAAGGCCGTCCAGGAGGGGATCAGGCCGCTCATCAGGATGATGGAGGAGGAGCGGAGCAGGGTCCGGCTGGCCGACCTCATAGGCGGCCTGGGATACATAGCCGGGGTGTGGGGGACCGTTATGTTCCTGCTGGCCAGGAGACGTCAGAAAAGCGGCGACCGCAACGTCCGGCCGTAATACATCAGCTCCCTCAGCCTCCCCGGCAGCGTGTATCTCACGCGGAGGTGATGGGGCGTCAGCTCCAGCGGATCGACCCCGTAGACCTTCGCCAGCTCCTCGTGGATCAGCCTCTCGTGCTCCGTTACCCCTTCAAGCGGCAGCCTCACCTCAACCCCTTTGGAGGCCGACTCCCTTATAGCCATCAGTATCTCGACGTCCCTCGCGGCTTTCTCCGGCCCGTAGCTGAGGGGTTTGTCGTTCACCACCGCCTCATACAGGCTAACCCAGGCGTCCGCCCGGGCCACGTCGTCCTCGTCGGAGAGCCGATACCCCCTGAGCGGGTTTTCCCAGGCGATGGGCGGGTGGGCCTCGACATACGCGCCGATCAGCCGCCTCTCCTCACCCTGCCCCTCGAACCTCAGCTTTATCGGGAGGGCGCGTCCGCCGATGACGATCTCCCCTCCCCTTACCTCCCCTTTCGTTCCCCTAACCTCCCAGTAGTTCCCCCTGCTCCTGTTGAACTCGTAAACCCCTGATATCCCCCTCTCCCAGCTCATCTCGGCCCGCTCGATGACGCCGGTCGACTCGTCCGGGAACTCGCCCCTCACAGATAGCGGCTCGGCATCGATTATGCACCTTATCCCCGCAAACCCGTGGTATGAGCCGGAGGTGTAGGAGAGGTAGAACGACCTGACCTCGCCTATGGCCCCGGAGCGGACGGCCGTCTGCTTCAGCCTCTCCCTCGGCCAGCGGGGGACGTTCTCGGAGACCTCCAGGATCACTCCGTTGTTAGAGGCGGCCTCGATCATCCTCCGGGCGCAGAGGTTCGTTATCGCTATCGGCGTCTCGGTCAGGATATGTATCCCCCTCTCGGCCAGCTCGACCGCTATGGGGTGGTGGCCCTCGGCCTGGACCGCTATGAAGCCCACGTCGATCCTCTCGGAGTTGAGCATGTCGAGCAGATCGGTGTAGGCTTTGACCTCGAAATACCTCGCCCCCTCCTCGGCGCGGGACGGGTCGAGGTCGCACACGGCGACCACCTCGAACCTGTCGGACAGCTTCCTCAGGGTCGAGAAGTGCGATTTCGCCCTGCCGCCGGCCCCTATGATCGCCACCCTCAACCTCTCCATCGCCTTCACCTCCGATCGATCTCGCGGCTGAGGATTATAACCTAAAACCGGGCCGATTGGAACCCCTAAAGCCGAGGGCGGTTTCAGCCGATAAAGGAGTGAGGGGGTGAAGGAGGGTGAGGTCGTCCGGCATCGACGCCACACGTCAGGGAATTGTCGGCAATATCCTCAACGCCCAGAGGGTGAACCGCGCCCGGAACGCCTCCTCGGGCAACCAGGAAAATCAGTTCGTCCAGCAGCTCAAGAGGCTCCTTGAGGAGTCGAAGCCCAAGGTGAAGCCATCCCCCGAGGCCGAAAACCCGGCGATCGGCGACAGGGAGAGGTCGGGGGGCCGATTCCTCATGAACCGCCGTAAACAGGGCGACCAGGAGGAACGGGGCGAGGAAGAAGAGCACCGGGTGGACATCACCGTTTGAGCCTTTCGAGCAGTCTCAAGGAGGCTTCGACAAACATCCCTTCGGCCTGGGGGATCAGCTTGCTCGACCTGGCCAGCTCCGTCTCATATCCGCCTTCCTCGAACGCCCTCTCCGTCGGGACATATCCCACCCAGTCGTTGGCCAGCTCGACCGTAACGGTCGTTTCGAAGGGCGATCTCTTCTTTATCTGAAGCCCTATCTCGGCGAACATCTCGCCCGGCAACCCGACGATGGCCAGATCGCCTCGATCGGTCTTTATCGAGAAGGCCTGCACCTCCGTCTCCACTTGCTGGGGCATCTCGCTCAAAAGCAACACTTCCCTGGCGTAGATCTGCTCCCTGGTGTATTCGTTCAGGTCGTCCGGCGCCTCCTTTAAGATCTCCTTGGCTCTCTCGATCATCTGAGGGGTGATCGGCCTGAGGGGAATAATAAGCTCCTCCGAGGCAACCCCGAGCTTAACGTCCTCGGTCAGCCTCGCGTGTTCGGTCAGCGAGTAGACGTCGGCGGCGAGG
>QNBQ01000413.1 GCA_003645735.1 Candidatus Poribacteria bacterium | reverse complement strand
CCCCTGGGGAGGGAGGAGAATTTCAGCGACCCCTCGCTTTCGCCGGTGGCCGGATCGGAGAGGAGCTCGCCCGTGGCTGTGAACTCATCCCCGTTGATCTCGCCTTTGACGATCATGTGTGTCGTGAACCTCTCCCTGTATCTGAGCTTGAGGCCGGTCACAGAGGGATCGATCCTGACTGTGTAGACGTTATACCCTTCTATCTCATCGCACGTGTAATCGAGGAGCTCCTTCAGCTCGAAGACGGCCTGATCCCCCTCGGCCTCCAGGCTCTCCAGCTCACAGCCGTGGGGGAGGACGAAACACCCCCACCAGTCGAAGCTCATCCCCGCCCTGACGTCCACCGATATGGAGCGTTCATCCCCGTCGTGGATCAGATTTGAGAAGGAGGAGTACCCGCCCAGAGAGCTCTCGGCGTAGACGAAGAAGGTGAACCCCTCGAGATCCTCCGGCCTGAGAGGGTACAGGCTTAAAATCAGGATCCCTCCTGGCGGGAGGCTCAAAGGCAGCTCAGGAGCAACGTATCCGTCCTCAACGCTCAGGGGCTCCAGGATATAGTTCCCGGGGGGGACGGCATATTGGGGGTAGACGAACTCCATCTCATAGAGCTTCCCATCCAGATCCCTCAGCCTGCTCTCAAACATGTTGATTGCCGTATCAACTATTCCCCCGTTATATGTGGCCCTTCTGATCCCTATCAGCCCCTTCCCCGGATCAACCTTCGCGAAAGATATCTCCGAGCGCTTGGAGGCCAGCTTATTCCCCGTGTTCCAGAAGATGCTGAGGGGAAGGTCCACGCCCCAGCTCTGATCGACCTCACAGCGGCTCAAGACGTAGTTCGGGGGCTCCGATAGGTCCAGATCGATCCACACGCCTATCTCAACCATCCTCCCGGGATTTTGAACCAGGCTCCAGGTGAGGGCCTCGCCCACATAGCTCCACGACAGCTTCGCATCCGCCCCCGCCTCCTCGAAGAGGATATAGGGCTGGAGGCGGGGCTTGACCTTCGTCGGATCGACCACGTGGAATTTGAACTCCTTTATCTCCCCGGGCTGGATGCTTATCTCGACCTGATTCATCACTTTATGGCCGGACCTCTCGTAGATGTAGGTATATGTGGCGATCGGTGGAACTTCGACCTCCACGGACCTCACCCCCTTAAACTCCGCCCTCCACGATCCGTCCGATATCACCAGGTCGACCGGATATGGATCTCCGTCCTCGGTCAGGAACGCGGCCTTGAAGACCCCTTTTCCTCCCGGGATTTCAGGCGAAATCCCCGTTGTCAATGGAATGATAAGGAAAGGCAATGCTAAAAGCCACTTAAGCCCCTTGAATGACATCTTCTCAGCCCCTTCTTCAAAATTTCGCTTTAATCCCGGTGAGATGGTTGTGAAACAGGGCCGGGCTTGAAAGGGATGCGAAGACACAGGAGGCGGGCGGGGTAAACGCCCTGTTCCACCATCCCTCAGGGTCTGGTCTAATCATATCAAGCCTTGTGAAGGCTGTCAAGCCCCAGAAGGTCAAATTTATGCGCAGGATCTGGAGCGAGGGAAATTCCTGGGCGGTTTCGGGACGTTCACCGGATACAAGGCGAGAGGAGCTTCAGGGCGACGATATGATTCTGGACGATTATCTGGAGATCGCGAAGGAGCTTTGGGAACATTATGGCCTTCCTCCACAGGCCGAGCTGTTCAAACCATCTCCAGCCTGTGATAAGGACGGAGAGAATCTGGCGATCTGTGAACGATTGTGATAAGATAAAGGGGGTTACTGAAAATCCAAAAAGAGAGGTGAGGAGGTTGAGGCCTTTCATCACAACGACGATTTTGTTCGTCTTTCTCAGCTGCATAAGCCTGGCCCAGGCCGCCCCGCAGAGGAGGATCGTTGTCTTCGATCAAGCCATCAACGAGCCTGCTCGGGAAGCTCTGGTCAAAGCCGTGGGCGGTGTGATCTTAAGGGATCTGCCCCTGATATCCGGAAAGGCTGTGCTTCTGCCTCCCCAAGCGGAAGCAGCTCTGAAGGCGATGCCGGGGGTCAGGAGGATAGATCCGGACGTCACAGTCGAGGCGCTGGGGAAACCGTCAAAGCCGGGGAAGCCCGAGGAACCCCAGCCCCAGGAAACACTGCCATGGGGTGTGGACAGAATCGACGCCGAGCTGGTCTGGGATACATACACAGGCGAGGGGGTGAAAGTCGCCGTTCTTGACACAGGCATAGATCTGGACCACCCTGACCTTCAGGCAAACATAGCCGGCGGGGTGAACATCATTAATCCCAAAAGGCCGCCCGACGATGATAACGGACATGGGACACACGTTGCCGGGATAATCGCCGCCGTGGATAACGAGATAGGGGTTATAGGTGTAGGCCCCCAGATTTCGCTTTACGCCGTCAAAGTGCTCAACAGACGGGGGTGGGGCTTCCTGTCGGATGTGATAGCGGGGATCGAATGGTGTATAGAAAACGGGATGCATGTGATAAACATGAGCTTCGGCACGAGCTCAGACGTTGGGTCCTTCCATGACGCTGTAAGGGCGGCATATGATGCGGGGATAGTGCAGGTGGCCGCTGCCGGCAATGAATATGGGGGATCGGTGCTTTATCCGGCCGCCTATGATGAGGTGATCGCCGTATCGGCTACTGATCAATCGGACGAGATAGCAGATTTCAGCAGTGTGGGCCCCGAAGTTGAGCTTTCAGCGCCCGGGGTTGATATACCCTCCACCTGGAAGGGAGGGGGGTATGAGACGGCCTCAGGAACCAGCATGGCGGCGCCTCATGTGACGGGGGCAGCTGCGCTGGTGATATCATCGGGCACGACAGGCGTTGATAACGTTCGCTCGAAGTTACAGATCACAGCCGATGACCTGGGCGATCCCGGCAGAGATGAGCTTTACGGCTACGGGCTGGTGGATGCAAAGGAAGCGGCGACAGGGGCTGAGACGAGTCTTGCGCCCCGCCTCCCCATCGCCCTGACGTGGGGGTCGTTAAGCACCCCTTACGCCGAATTCGCCGAGAGTTATTGGCTCTGGGGGTGGGGATATGGTTATTCATCCCAAGCTTCTCCCTAGGCTGAAGCTCCTAGCTT
>QNBQ01000412.1 GCA_003645735.1 Candidatus Poribacteria bacterium | reverse complement strand
GACCGATCGCATCTTCCTCTGAAGATCTGTGACGCCTATCACCTTGTTCATCATATCACCACGCATATCATCGCATGCATTTCGCTGAGAATTATAATCCACAGAGCTTCATGGGGTCAAATAAGGGAAACCCGTCCGTCTGAGAGGTATTGACAGAGAATTTTCCCGGGTGTAAACTTTCTCCGTCGATCGGGCCTGTTGAGCCCCGGAGGATGGTTAACATATGAGAAGGTATTTGGGCTGATTCGCCGTGTTATGTGGTTTTCTCCCTGCCGTCGATCTCGTTGGAGGGATTTTCAACTTCAGGCCTCCGAAATGCAGTTTACAGCGGGATTTTCGCCCTATGAGGGGCGTTTCCCGTGGAAATCGACCGGAGGTCGACGGCAGATTGGGGGGAAAATCGAGCTTTTCGATCTTTGAAAAACCCTTATGAATACTGAATTTCGTGGGTCAAATGAGGTGGGGGTTTCAATTTATGCCGTAGTCGGCACGGAACTATAAGATCGCGCCTGAAGGCTGGTATGACCCCCGCGTTTCAATTTATGCCGTAGTCGGCACGGAACCGATCTTACGATCGAACGCATCGTCGTCCTGGATGAGTTTCAATTTATGCCGTAGTCGGCACGGAACTCGCTCCATGTGCCGCCGGAAAGCAAGGTGATCAGCGTTTCAATTTATGCCGTAGTCGGCACGGAACGCATCGCGACTGAATTCTCAGGGCGCCGCAACTCATAGGTTTCAATTTATGCCGTAGTCGGCACGGAACCTCGCCGAGCATTACGACGTTGCGCGGCTCGGCTATGTTTCAATTTATGCCGTAGTCGGCGGGTTGAGATCGAATTAGATCGAAATGGATCGTTTCAATCTATGCCGTAGTCGGCGTGGGATGTTGTCACGCCGGATGAGTTTGACAAAGCGAAGGAGAGGGAATAAAATTTCGGCGAGCGGGTGGATGAATGGAGGAGAGGCTTTCCAATCTTATCTGCGGAGCTCTTCTTCACGATATAGGCAAGATACTCTACAGAGCCGGGGAAGGGAGGGGGAATCACGCCGAAAGAGGGGCCGATTTCCTCCGGGCCCTCAATTTCCCGGACGGCATCGTCAACCTCTGCCGTTTCCATCACGACTCCGAGCTGAGGGGTTCGAGGAGCGCCGATCACCTCATACTGTGCGAATCGGATTGGCTCTCATCTGCCGAAAGGCCGGAGAAAGAGGAGGCTGAGGAGAGGGGAAGATGGGAGCCATATGTCCCCCTGCTCAACCCCTTCTCAAAGCTGAGCCTGAACCATTCAGAGGAACCGTCTTACACAGGCGAGTGGAGCTTCTTCCCCGTCCGCCCTCTTGAGGGGGAGGATCTACCCTTCCCATCGGCAGATCCCAAGCTTTCAGGCGAGGAAGAATACAGGAAGCTGGTCGAAAGCTTGAAGGGGAGGCTTGAATCCCTTCCCCCGAACCCCGAGCTCCTCCTTCCCGTTCTGGAGGGGTCTCTATCCTTCGTTCCCTCCGAGACGAGGCTTGCCCCGGCTGAAGGGGGAATGGAGGTGTCTGTGAGGGGTTTCAAAGCCGATCCAGCCAGGATGCCGGACATCTCCCTTTTCGATCACCTAAAAACCACCGCCGCCATAGCCTCCGCCATGTTCCTCTACCTCCTCGAGAGAGGGGATGAGGGGTTCGAAGAGGGGCTTTCATCGTGGGATGTTATACGCAGGCGGGATGAGGCGAGGTATCTGCTGGTAGGCGGCGATATTTCCGGCGTTCAGAGGTTCATCTACACCATATCGAGCAAGGGGGCATTGAAAGGCCTGAGGGCCCGATCCTTCTGGCTAGAGATGCTCACCCAACACGTTGCAGCCCAGATCATCGAGCGCCTTCACCTCTCAAGCGCCAACATCATCTTCTGCGGCGGTGGACGCTTCCTGCTCCTTCTGCCCAACACGGAGGGGGCGAGGGAGGTCCTTCGGCAGATCAAAACGCTCGTCAACCGGTGGCTTTATGATAGACACGGCCTGAGGCTCTATCTCGCCCTCGGGTTCGTCCCCCTCTGCGGCATGGCCTTTCTCTCCTCGTGGTGGAAGTGGAGGGGTAGGAGGGATGGGATCCCCAGGCCGCTGAGGGCCGAGGTTGAAAGGGCTTTTTATCAGTGCGATTCCTGCGAGTTCGCGCGTGGGGAGAGCTGCTCGCTTCTTGGCGAGCTCAAGCCCAGACCCCTGACCATCCCCGATGCGCTGGAAGCCCTGAACCGCCGGCTCGGAGAGGAGAAGGGGAAGAAGTTCGCCGATATGCTGGATTTCAGGCCTAGGGAGCAGGAACGTGGGAGATGTGAGCAAGGCTGCGAGGATGTCCCGTTCGAGTGTCAGATCTGCCACGTTGAGAACGTCAAAATCTTCAGACACGCCAACCCTCCCGATGCTGATCCGATTCACGCATGTCCCTTCTGCTTCCAGCTTTGGAAGCTCGGCCGGCTTCTGCCCAGGGTTAGGTTCCTCGCCAGGTTTCCCGAAGGCGTGGAGGTCTCCGCCAGCTCCGATAAGGCCGCTTTGTTCGAGCTTCCGGGGGCCGTATACCTGGCCGCCGCCGATCTGAGGGAGATCGAGGAGGCGGCGAGGGCGAAGCCGGAAGCTCTGTTTGTCCTCAACTCCTTCGAGCCCGGTTTTCGCCCGCTGCTCATAGCGAATTACATCGTCGATCCGGAGGAATCCCCTGACTTCAAGAGCTAGCCCGCAGAGCCGTCGGGGCTGATCGGCTAGCCGTTTTGAGGGCCGATGTCGATAACCTCGGGAGGCTCATCTCGAGGGGGATCCACAGGGGCGAATACACGTTCTCACGCATGGCCTCCGTGTCGCGTCTGCTCAACCTCTTCTTCAAGCTCGGCGTGAACGGTCTATGTCGGGGAAGGATCGAGGGAGGGGAGCCGGTAGGTGTGGTGAAGAGGGGAGGGGAGCGCAACTTAGCCGTGGTTTACTCCGGAGGGGACGACCTCTTCATCGCCGGCGCTTACGACGAGGTTCTGGAGCTCGCCTTCGATATCAGCAGGGCTTTCAGGAGGTTCGTCGGGGGAAACCCTGATGTGACCCTCTCCGGCGGGATCGTGAT
>QNBQ01000411.1 GCA_003645735.1 Candidatus Poribacteria bacterium | reverse complement strand
TCTGATGGGGGCGCTGTCGGACGTCTTCTCGATACTGGCCGGCATCATCGCCTTCGGCTTCATAATCTTCGTCCACGAGCTGGGCCACTTCATAGCGGCGAAGCGATCGGGCGTCGCCGTTGAGAGGTTCTCGATAGGCTTCGGGCCGAGGCTCTTCGGCTTCGTGAGGGGCGGGACCGATTACTGCGTATCGCTGCTGCCCTTCGGCGGTTACGTCAAGATGAAGGGGGAATATCCGGCGGACATCGCATCGGCCCCTGAGCCGGGGCTGTTCTTCCTGGCGCCCGTCAGAACCCGGATGAAGATCGTGGTCGCCGGCCCCCTCATGAACGTCCTCTTCGGCGTCTTCGCGCTGGCCCTCGCCCACATGATAGGCCTCCCGCACGTGGAGGAGCCGCCGATCATCGGCTTCGTCTACCCCGGCTCCCCCGCCGAAAAGGCCGGGCTTAAGCCGGGCGACACGATCCTCTCCATCAACGGGGAAAAAGTTTCCGACTGGACCGGCATAAGGGAGATCGTCTTCCTGCACCCCAAGGAGGAGATCGAGATCGAGGTGTTGAGGGGCGGGGAGGTTTTGAAGCTTAAGGCCTTCACCGAGGAGGTCAAGAAGGAGGTTCTGGGCAGGGTGGGGAGGCTGGGGATCGCCCCGCCCATAGAGCCGGTCGTGCGGTATGTGATGCCCGGCAGCCAGGGGGAGAGGCTGGGCATCAAGGAGGGGGACAGGATCGTCAGGGTCGAGGGGAGGCCGATCTCCCATTACCTGGAGATGGAGCTGGCCGCGAAGGAGAAGAGGGGGCCGATAGAGCTTGAGGTGGAGAGGGACGGGAAGGTCTTCGCCGTCGAGATAACCCCCGAGTTCGACGAGAACGGCGAGGTGAGGGAGCTGGGCGGGTTGAGGTTCGGCAGGGAGGTGACCCTGAGGAGATACGGCCCGTTGAGGGCGCTTTGGATGGGGATGGTCGACAGCGTCAAGGCGATCTACAAGACGCTGGTCGTCTTCAAGAAGATGTTGTTCCACGAGCTTTCCCCCAGGTATCTGACGGGGCCGCTGGGGATCGTCCAGGTGACGGTCAGCGTCTTCAGGGCGGGGCTGGCCGGCTTCCTATACATCCTCGGCTTCATAAGCGCCAACATCGCCGTGGTGAACCTGCTTCCCATACCCATAGCCGACGGCGGCCAGCTGATGATGTTCTCCATCGAGGGGATAAGGGGCAGGCCCCTGAGCCTCAAAAAGCAGCTCATCATCCAGCGCATAAGCATCGCCGTCCTCATCATTCTCTTCATCCTCGCCACCTGGAACGACATCCTCAGGATATTCGCCTGAACGCCGGCTGGCCTTGAAAAGGCTTAGGCGCTCGGTTATCATTTATTCGACCGAAACGACGGAATCCTTCCCCAGGAGGTTGGGAGATGAAGAGCACGCCTATAGGGCTTGTGATGCTCACCGATGAGCGCCCGCACGTCCATTCGCAAACCGATGAGATGAACATGAACGTCCTGAGGAGATGGGCGGAGATAATCAAGGAGAGGACGAAGAACGTCGATGGCTCCACCTATGAGATAGTGATCGGCTCGGAGATAGTTCACGACGTGCGGAGCGCTCAGAAGGTGGGAGAGGAGCTGAGGAGGGCCAACGTCAAGCAGCTGATCATGTGTTACAACGTCTGGAACTTCCCCTTCCTGGCCTGGCCGCTCGTCAACAGCCTGGGAAGGGATGTGCCGATCCTGAGCCTCTCGAACAACGAGGGGAAGTTCCCCGGAAACGTCGGGCTGCTGGCCACCGACGGGGCGCTGAGGCAGGCCGGGTTCCGCACCCACAGGATCATCGGCGACATGGACGACGAGGAGACGGTCTCAAAGGTGATCGATTGGGTCAGGGCGAGCGAGGCGGTCACGACCATAAGGAACGAGGTATATGGCTGTTACGGCGGCCATTCGATGGGGATGGAGACGGGCTTCCCGCACCTGACCCCCACGCTCAAAACGCTCGGCGTCACCGTCAGACAGGTCGACCAGCTGCTGCTGGTGGAGAGGATGAAGGAGGTCGACGAGAAGGAGGTCGAGGCCGGGTTCCAGTGGTTCACGGAGCTCCTGGGCGACAGGATCAAATACGACGGGAAGATGCTGACCCCCGAGACGCTCAAGAGGCAGATAAGGCTTTATCTGGCGATGAGGAGCGTCAACGAGGAGAAGGGGTTCGATTTCTGCGGCATCAAGGGGCAGAGGGAGCTTTCCGAATACGTCTGCATAGCGGACGTGGCCGAGATGTTGATGAACGACCCGTATGACTGGCGCGGCCCCAAAGAGCCGACGGTCTGCGCCACCGAGGCCGACACCTACGCCGCCATAACCATGCAGCTTCTGAAATACGCCTCCGGCGGGCTGCCCACCATCTTCATGGACGTCAGGCTCTACCACCCCGACCTGGACATCTGGGATTTCTGCAACTCGGGCGATCACCCCAGCTATTTCGCCGCCAGATCGTTCGACCCGAAGGAGAACTTCAAGAAGATCACCTTCCACCCGGCCCTGGAGTTCTACTTCAAGGCGGGAGGGGCCTCCGTCGAGTTCGACGCCGCCCCCGGTCCCATGACCTTCGCCAGGCTGGGGCTGTGGGATGAGAAGCCCTACATGGTGATCGTGCCGGGCGAGGTGGTCGAGCTGGACGAGGAGACCAGGAGGAGGATAAACAACGAGACCAACCCCACCTGGCCGCACGTCCACGCCAGGCTCGACTGCACCTTCGAGGAGTTCATCTCCCTCTTCCCCTGCAACCACATCCTGGGCGTCGAGGGCGACAGGGTCAGGATGCTGACCTACCTCTGCGAGATAGCCGGCATCACCCCGATCATCCTCGGCCCCAGGGGAAAGGATAGGATACCCCCCATCTGGGAGAGGGTGAGGTGAGCCTCAGGAGGGGGCGGGGCCGATCCCGCCCCCCTCGGAAAAAATTTCCCTCCGCTTTGAAACCCGCCTTTTGAAAACCCCTTCTGATACAAGGGCCGCCCGAGCTGGCATGTCAGTTGCTCTTACATATCGGCGCCAACCTTTCCGCCGAGGTGTCGCCGATGGCGAGGCTTTTCGATCCGGTCTG
>QNBQ01000410.1 GCA_003645735.1 Candidatus Poribacteria bacterium | reverse complement strand
CCAGTGATTTAACGATACCCGCCGAGGGGATGGGGTGTCAAGGGCGGTTTCACTTGACATCTACGAAGCTCCGCCGCTATAATTCGTTCTGTCCCAACTCAAAAACGGCGGGAGATGGAGGTCGAAATGAGCAGGAAAAAGGTTTTCATTACGAGGATGTTGCCTCAACCGGCGATCGATATGTTGAAGGAGAGGTTCGACGTGGATATATACGAGGAGGACAGGGCGATACCGCGCGAGGTGCTGCTCGAGAGGGTCAAGGGGATAGACGCGCTGCTTCCGCTTCTGACCGATAAGATCGACGCGGAGGTGATGGAGGCCGCCGGGCCGAACCTCAAGATCATCGCCAACTACGCCGTCGGCTACGACAACATAGACGTCGAGGAGGCCACCAAGAGGGGGATAGTCGTCACCAACACCCCGGGCGTGCTGACGGAGACCACCGCCGACCTGGCCTGGGCGCTGCTGATGGCGATCGCCAGGAGGATCGTCGAGGCGGACAAGTTCACCCGCGCCGGCAAGTTCAAGGGCTGGGGGCCGATGATGTTCCTCGGAAGCGACGTTTACGGCAAGACGCTGGGGATAGTCGGGGCCGGCAGGATAGGGACCGCCGTGGCGATGAGGTCGAAGGGGTTCAACATGAAGGTGCTCTACACCGACGTCAGGCGCAACGAGACGCTGGAGAAGGAGCTGGGCGCGAGGAAAGTCGAGCTCGACGAGCTGTTGAGGGAGTCCGACTTCATCTCGCTGCACGTCCCCCTCACCCCGGAGACGCACCACCTCATCGGGGAGAGGGAGCTGAAGATGATGAAGAAGACGGCCTACCTGATAAACACCTCCAGGGGGCCGGTCATCGACGAGAAGGCGCTCGTGGAGGCGCTTAAAAACGGCGAGATAGCGGGGGCCGCGCTGGACGTCTTCGAGAACGAGCCCGAGCTGACGCCCGGCCTGGCCGAGCTGGACAACGTCGTCCTGACCCCCCACATCGGAAGCGCCTCGGTCGAGACCAGGACCAGGATGGCCACCCTGGCCGCCGAGAACATCATCGCCTACTTCGAGGGCAAGAGGCCGCCGACGGTGGTCAACCCCGAGGTTCTGGAGGGGAGATCCTGAGGGGTGAGGCCCGGTGAGGGTCGTCATAGCGCCCGATTCGTTCAAGGGGAGCCTGACGGCGCTCGAGGTGGCGAATGCCGTCGAGGAGGGGCTTAAAAGGGTCATCCCCGACCTGGAGGCCGTCAAGGTCCCGATGGCCGACGGCGGCGAGGGGACGGTCCAATCGCTGGTCGACGCCACCGGCGGCAGGATAATCAAAAGGACGGTCACGGGGCCGCTGGGGGAGAAGGTGGAGGCCGAGTTCGGTATACTGGGGGACGGCGTGACGGCGGTCATAGAGATGGCCTCCGCCTCGGGCCTCCCCCTCGTCCCGCCCGAAAAGCGCAACCCGATGGTCACCACCACATACGGCACCGGCGAGCTTATAAAGGCGGCGCTGGACATGGGCTGTAGGAGGTTCATCATCGGGATAGGGGGGAGCGCCACCAACGACGGCGGGGCGGGGATGGCCCAAGCGCTCGGCGTCAAGCTGCTCGATAAAGACGGGAAACAGATACCCTTCGGCGGCGGGGGGCTGTTGAAGCTGGAGAGGATCGACATCTCGACGCTCGACCCCAGGATCAAGGAGTCGGAGATCGTCGTCGCCTGCGACGTGGACAACCCGCTCACAGGCCCCAGGGGCGCCGCTAGGGTCTACGCCCCGCAGAAAGGGGCCACGCCCGAGATGGTCGAGATCCTCGACCGGGCTTTGAAACGGTTCGCGGAGATAGTGAGGAGGGATCTGGGCAAAGACGTGGAGAACGTCCCGGGCGCCGGAGCGGCGGGCGGGCTGGGGGCCGGGCTGATGGCCTTCTTGAACGCCAAGCTGAGGAGCGGCGTCGAGATCGTCATCGAGACGGTCAAGCTCGAGGAGAAGATGAGGGGAGCCGACCTGGTGATAACCGGCGAGGGGGGGATCGACAGCCAGACCGTCTTCGGCAAAACCCCGATAGGCGTGGCCAAGACCGCTAAAAAGTTCGATCTCCCGGTGATCGCCATAGCGGGCGGGATATCGGACGACGCCTCCGTCCTCTACGAGCACGGCATAGACGCGATGGTGAGCATCATCCCCAGGCCGATGTCGCTCGAGGAGGCGATCTCCAGGGGAGCCGAGCTGGTGGCCGACGCGGCCGAGAGGGCGGCGAGGCTGCTGTTGTTGGGAATGAAGCTCGGCTGAGGATTCGGATTTGAAAAGGGAACGGTCCGGCGGCCCGGGCCGTTCCCCTCTCCCCTTCAAATCCTATCAGCCGTAGCTCTTATACCACTCGGGCGACTTGCCCGCTATCTCGACCTCCGGATATCCCCTGAACCTCCTGTGCTCATACCAGGGCTTGGCGGCGGTGTAGACCTCGTGGATCCTCTTGAAGTTCACCACGCCGCTGGTCATCAACCACCTCTCCATCGCGTCCTCGTCCGGATAGTAGTTGACCGCCTCCTTCCATATCGCCCTTCCCGCCAGCAGCCCCGACGCCCCCGCTTCGGTCGCCAGCTTGACGTTCTCGATGAACTCGTCGATGTCCACCCCGGCGCTCAGGATAACCCACGGCACGCCGGCCGCCTCGTCCACCCCCTTGCAGAAATCCCTGACGGCCGACAGGCTGTAGACCGGCTCCCTGTGTTTGCCGTCGAACCTCCCCTTGCAGAACTCCTCGGTGTATTTCAGATCGGCGGGGAACTCAAGCTTGAGGATGTCGACCTTATACTCGGGCTTTGAGAACTCGGCTGCGGTCTTCATCACTATCTCCGGCTTCCTCCTGGCGAAGACGGGCGTGTCGGTCGTGGGTTTTTCCGGGTCGGGGCTCGCCGCTATCTCGTCCTCCAACAGCGGGTAGCTGACCAGCTCCAGGAGGAACGGTATGTCGTATCTCTCGCACTCCTCGCCGACCCTTTTGACGAACACCTGCTGATGCTTCAGTGTCTCATCGGACGCCTCGGGGCGGTAGTAGATCAGGAGCTTGACCGCGTTGGCGCCCGCCTTTTTGGCCTTCTCCACGGACCACCCCTCTAT
>QNBQ01000409.1 GCA_003645735.1 Candidatus Poribacteria bacterium | reverse complement strand
TGAACGTGTCGGTCATAGGGTTCGGGGCGATAAAGCTGCCTGAGATATCCGAGGAGGAGGCGATCAAAGCGATAAACAGGGCGATAGAGCTGGGCATAAACTTCATAGATACGGCCCGTAACTACAAGGACAGCGAGCGAAAGATTGGAATGGCCATCAAGGGCAAACGGGACAAGGTCTACATCGCCACCAAAACGGCCTCCAGGGATTACGACGGGGCGATGAGGGACATAGAGACGAGCCTCAAGGAGCTGGATATCGATAAGATCGACCTGCTGCAGCTGCACTCGGTCAGCGACGAGGAGACGTGGGAGAGGGTGATGGCCAAGGGAGGCGCGTTCGAGGCGGTCGTCAAGGCCAAGGAGCAGGGGATGGCCGATCACATCGGGATAACGATCCACAGGGCGCACTCCGTCATGCGCAAGGCGATAGCCTCCGGCTGTTTCGAGACGATCATGCTCGCATACAGCCCGCTCGACCAGGAGGGGGTCGAGAAGGAGATCCTGCCCATGGCCAAGGAGCACGGGCTGGGGGTCATCATCATGAAGCCGCTTTCGGGGGGGCTGCTGGCCAAGCCGAACGCGGATCAGAAGACCAAGCCCGAAAAAGACCCGATAGTCTTCGGATCGCTGTGGTATATCATCTCCAACGACGCCGTCTCGACCGTCATCCCCGGCATCCGCAGCGTCAGGGAGGTGGAGGAGAACGCACAGGTGGGCGATATGACCAGGAAGATGACCGAGGAGGAGAAGAGGCAGCTCATGTATGAGATAGGGAGCTTGGGGATCGAGTTTAGATACGGCCAGGTCTGCCTCAGATGCGGCTACTGCCAGCCCTGCCCACAAGGGATCCTTATTCCCGAGGTCTTCCGCGCCTACGACATGTATAAGGGCTACCCCGACAACCTGAAGCACATGGGTATAGAGCTTTACAAGTCGCTGCCCGTCTCGCCCGAGGAGTGCGTCGAGTGCGGGGAGTGCGAGGAGAAATGTCCCGCCAAGCTCCCCATAAGGGAGAGGCTGAAGATGGTCGTCGAGACGTTTAAAGGGCTGGTCTGAAGTTGATAGAGGTCGAAGGGCTTGCCAAATCGATAAAGGGGAGGGTTCTCTTCAGGGATCTGACCTTCCGGGTCGAGGGGGGACGAATCCTGGGGGTGATAGGCCCGAACGGGTCGGGCAAATCCCTCCTGCTGGCGACGATCGCCGGTATAACGAGGCCGGATGCGGGCAGTGTCCTCATCTGCGGGATCGATCCCTTCAGGAGATGGGGGGATGTCCTGAAGTTGATGGGGTATCAACCCCAAAACGAGCTGAGCCCGGAGGCGATGGAGCTCACCCCCCTCGAATACCTCCGCTATCTGCTGTCGAGGTGCGGCGTGAAGCGGAGGGAGAGGAAGGAGCTGGCCTCGGCGGCCCTCAAGCTGTTCGACCTGGACGGGCTGGAGAGGGTGAGGATAGGCGAGCTTTCGGTCGGCCAGAGGGCCAAGCTCAGGATCGCCGGCGCGATAGCCCACAACCCCCAAGTCGTCATATTCGACGAGCCGCTCGCCCCCCTCGATCCGAAGGGCAGGGAGGAGCTGAAGAGGATCCTCCTGGAGCTCAGATCGATGGGCAAGTCGATCGTCATAGCCTCCAACCTGGTCGACGACCTCGAAGCTATAAGCGATGAGACGCTGGAGATGGGAGGTTGAGCCATGCTTTTCGAGCCTCTGAAGGTCAAGGGGATCACGCTGCGGAACCGTTATGTGATGCCGCCCATGGTGACCCACATGGGGGTGACGACCTCCCAGGCCATAGCCTACTACAGGGAGAGGGCCAGGGGCGGTGTCGGGCTGATCATCGTCGAGGCGGTCCACGTCGACAGGTTCTCCGACGGCCATTTCATAAACGGCCTCAAACACCTGGCCGAGGCCGTCCACGGGGAAGGGGCCGCGATAGCGATCCAGCTCTTCCACAACAACGTGTTCGATTGCGAGGAGGTGACCGTCAGCTCCATCACCGTCGAGCAGATAGAGAGGATGAAGAGGAAGTTCGTCTACGCGGCTTTAAAAGCGAGGGAGGCGGGGTTCGACGGGGTCGAGCTGCACGGCGCACACGGCTACTTCCTCAACCAGTTCTTCTCGCCCGAGCACAACAAGCGGACGGACGAATACGGCGGGTCGCTTGAGGGGAGGATGAGGATGGGGATAGAGATCGTCTCGGCCATAAAGGAGGCGCTCGACCCCGAGGCGGTGATCCTCTACAGGCACACGCCTGTGGCGATGGGCTACACGCTCGATGAGAGCATCAGGTTCGCCCAGGAGCTTGAGGAGGCGGGTGTGGACATCCTCGACATCTCCCCCAGCACGGCCGAGGGCGGCGAGCACGCCGGTTTGGCGGCGGCGATCAAAAGGGAGGTGTCGATACCGGTCATCGCCGTCGGCGGGATGGAGGATCCGGAGAAGGCCGAGGCTGCTTTGAAGGAGGGGAAGTGCGACCTCGTGGCCGTCGGCAGGGGGCTTATAGCCGACCCCTACCTGCCCCTCAAGGTCAAGGAGGGGAGGATAGATCAGATAGTCAAGTGCATCAAATGCGGCGAGGGGTGTTCGAGGAACCTGTGGAAGGGTATCTCCATAACCTGCACCCAGAACCCGGAAGTGGGCTATGAGCTTTGCCGTTATCGGGGGAAAGAGGGTTAAGATAGCGCTCATCGCCTCCATCCCCCTTCTGTTGATCGCCGCTTACATCTCCTTCAAGCTCTTCAGGAGGCCGGAGGTCGGGCCGATCGACCTCCTGCCGCCCGCTCCCCTCGCCTTCGTCGAAGGGGAGAGGCTCGGCGAGGCCGTCAGGGAGGCGGCCCGGTCCGATTTCGGGAGAAAGCTCCTCTCCTCGAGCTTCGTCAAAAGGCTGAGGAGATCGAAGCTGTGGTGGGAGATAAGGTGGAGGGTGAGGATGTGGGAATACAGCTTCGGAGCCCCCTTGACGTTGGATCGGCTGGGCGAGGTGGCCGGCGGAAGATCCGTCCTGGCGATATATCCGGGGGAGGGCGAGCCGGAGCTGTTCTTCGCGTCGATCATCTCGCCGAAGCTGAAGGCCCAGATCCTCTCCTCCGAGGCGACCGA
>QNBQ01000408.1 GCA_003645735.1 Candidatus Poribacteria bacterium | reverse complement strand
GCTCCGGCTCCGCCTCCAGCGGGACGATCTCAACCCTGTCGCGCCTCCGGATCTCATCGCGGCATAGATCCCGGGCTATGCGGTAGATCCACGGGGGAAACCTGCGCGATTCGTCGAACTCCCCGGCCCGGCGGAAAACCCTGAGGAACGTCTCCTGTAGCAGATCTTGAGCCCTGTGGTAGTCGCCGATCATCCTGTAGATGAAGGTGAAGATCGGCCTCCGGTATCGGTCGAACAGCTCCCCGAAAGCGTCGGCGTCCCCCCTCTTAACCCGGGCCATAAGCTCCTCATCCGAAGCCCGACGGGACACATCGTCACCCCGTATCCCGGCCTCCGTTAATTCTTACGCGGAAAGCCCGTGAAAGTTTCGCTCCAGAGCCGCCTCAATTTGAGCTTGGGATTTCCCAGTTAACAGGAAGGGGCGAATTTCGGGATCGACCCCAACGGGGTTAAACCGCCTTGCCGTCGGTTCCCCTTGATCTCACCCCGGGTTGAGGTATAAAATCACATCCGTGATCTGTCAAGCTTCCGAGGGAGGGTTAGAGATGAATAAGCTCATGGATCTCAAGGTGGGCGTCAAGCCTGTCTTCGTCCAGCTCATCCACTCCGGCCCCTATGAGGGGCCATGTAGGGTGGGCGACAGGGAGAGCCTCGATCCCGAGGCCGAAAAGGCCGGATACGAGGAGGCCTTCAGGAGGTTTCGGGAGGAGCTTGAGGGGAACCTCTCGCCCGAGGCGGAGCTGCTCGAGCCGGTCAGGATAACGTGGACGGACAACTGGGTCGTGCCGGAGGGGGAGCTGAGGAAGCTGGAGGCCGATCTGGAGAGGACGGATCTGTTCCTCGTCTCCGGCGGTTTGGCGCAATATCCGGCCATAGCCATAGCCCATAAATACAAAAAGCCCATAGCGATGGTCGGGGCGGTGGTGACGGTGGACGTGGCCGCTTATCTCAGGTCAAGGGGACTTGAGGGATACGCGCCCCTGGACTTCGACGAGCTGAACCATCTCATATCGCTCCTGAGGGTGAGGAAGGCGATCAGGAACACCAGGATGCTCGTGGCGATGGAGGGGGATATCATACCGGTCGGGGTGGTGAGCACCATCTGGAACCTCGACGACCTCAAGGATCGGCTGGGGGTTGACCACGTCTGCATACCCGCCAGGGAGATCTTCAAGAGGATGGAGGGGCTTTCCCAGGAGGATTCCAAGAAAGCCGAGGAGCTGACGGATAAGCTGATCGAGGGGGCAGAGAAAGTCCACATGAGCAGGGAGGACGTCCTCCGATCGGTCAGGTTCTACGTGGCCGTCAGGGAGGCGATGGAGGAGTTTGAATGCAACGCGTTCGTTATCCCCTGCTTCGAGATCTGCGCCAGGAGGATCGCCGAGGAGAACAGGCTCACCTTCTGCCTCACCCACTCGCTGCTGAAGGATGAGGGGTATCCGTCGGCCTGTGAAGGGGATATAAACGTGCTGATGTCGATGGCCGTCCTGATGTATCTCTCGCGCAAGTCGGCCTATATGGGCAACTCCTACATCGTGGACAGGGGCAGGAGCGTGATAGCCGTTCACCACGACGTTCCCGGGCTGAGGATGAAGGGGCTGGACGGGCCGGATCTGCCGTATGAGATAAGGAACTTCACCGTTGGAGGCTGGGGCGCGACGATACGGTATGATTTCTCGAGGGACATAGGCGAGCCGGTCACGCTGGCCAGGTTCGACCCCACGGCCACGAGGCTGTTGGTCGCCAGGGGCGAGATAGCCGGAGGAGGGGGGTTCGACAGGATAGGTTGTTCGTTGAGCGCACACGTGAAGGTGAGGGACGCGGTCGATCTGATGCACAAGGAGGCCGACTTCGGCCACCACCTCGCCATGGTCTACGGCGATTACACCTCGGAGCTGAAGGAGCTGGGGAGGATGATGGGGATCGAGGTCGTGGAGGTGTGAGGGGCTATCGGAGGTGATGGGATGAGGATCTACGCCGCTCAGAACTGCGTGGCCGAATGGTCGTTCAGCTCGGCCAAACGCTACGACGACCCGTTCAACGACGTGACGTTGGACGTCATCTTCACCGATCCGGACGGCGAGGAGCTTAGGGTTCCGGCCTTCTGGGCGGGGGAGGGGGTTTGGAAGATTCGATACGCCTCCCCAAAGGTCGGAACCCATCGGTGGCGATCGGTATGTTCCGATACGGCTAACCCCGATCTGCATGGTCGGGAGGGGGTCGTCGAGGTGATCCCTTATGAAGGGGACAACCCCCTCTTTCGGCACGGACCGCTCAGGGTGAGCGCGAACAGGAGGTATCTGGAGCACCTTGACGGCACGCCCTTCTTCTGGCTGGCCGATACGTGGTGGATGGGGCTTTGCAGGCGATTGGTCTGGCCGGGCGAGTTTCAAACCTTAACGGCGGATAGGGTCGAGAAGGGGTTCACCGTGATACAGATCGTCGCCGGCCTCTACCCCGACATGCCCGCCTTCGACGAGCGGGGCGCCAACGAGGCGGGCTTCCCCTGGGAGGAGGGGTTTTCCCGGATCAACCCCCGTTATTTCGACATGGCCGACCTGCGGATAGACCACCTCGTCCGATCCGGCTTGGTCCCCTGCATCGTCGGCTGCTGGGGTTATTATCTGACCTGGATGGGCGTCGAGAGGATGAAACAGCATTGGAGGTATCTGGTGGCCCGTTATGGGGCGTATCCGGTGGTGTGGTGTCTGGCGGGGGAGGGGATCATGCCATATTACCTCTCCGAACATCGGGAGAGGGATAGGGAGTTTCAAAGGAAGGGATGGACGGAGCTTGCGGCCTATCTGCGATCCATAGACCCTTATCATCGCCCCATAACCATCCACCCCACCGATTCGGCCCGCAACCAGGTCGAGGACCCCTCCCTGCTCGACATAGACATGCTCCAGACGGGACACGGAAGCTGGCGGAGCATCCCCAACACCGTCAGGCTGGTGAGGCGAAGCTATGAGGGGACGCCCAGGATGCCCGTGATAAACGGCGAGGTCTGTTACGAGGGGATAGGCGAGGGGTGCAGGCAGGAGATACAGCGGTTCATGTTCTGGGCCTGTATGTTGTCGGGCGCCTGTGGCCACACCTACGGCGC
>QNBQ01000407.1 GCA_003645735.1 Candidatus Poribacteria bacterium | reverse complement strand
GTAGGGGACGCCCCCGAGCTGAGGCTGCTTGAGGGCGGGACGGTCATGGCCTGGATCTACCTGGAGGGGCAGGGGACATCGGTCTGGCCGAGGATCGTCGCCAAGGAGCTTCAGACAAACAGCAGCGGCGGGTATCACATGCCGATAGATTGGGGGAAAGGAAGACTGCTGAGGTTCGTCATAGACGGAGGGGCGGGCAACTCGGTGGGGGATCCGCTCGACTTCGAGAAGTGGTATCACGTGGCGGTCGCCTTCGACGGTGAGAACCTGAGGTTCTACATAAACGGCGAGAAGGTCGCCGAGGTTCCTCAGGAAAAGCCCCTGCCCGACACCGACGCCGAGCTGCAGATCGGCAACTCGCCCGCCGGCGATAGACCCTTCCAAGGGATAATCGACGAGGTGAGGATCTGGTCGAGGGCGCTGGGCGACGATGAGATAAGGGAACAGATGAACATGAGCACGAAGCAGCTGGTGTCCGTCGACCCCCGCTCGGCGCTGCCGGCGCTCTGGGCCGAGCTCAAAGCCCGCTGAGATCGGCGGAGGGGAGGGTTTTTCAGCCGGTGCTGCCGAACCCTCCCCTCGTCCTCCTCCCCATCGACTCGACCTCCTCCCACTCGGCCCTCTCTACTTTGACGAACATCCCTTGGGCTATCCTCGCCCCCCGCGGGACGGTCACCTCCCTGTCGGTGAAGTTGTAAACCTGGATCATTATCTCATCCCCCTCCCCGCAGTAATCGTTGTCGATGACCCCTATCCCGTGGGGGATCAACAGCCCGTATTTGGCCGGGGTGCTGCTCCGAAGGGAGATGAGCAACATGTAGCCGGGAGGGGTCTCTATGATGACGTTGGCCGGTATCCTGGCCACCTGGCCCGGCTTTACGGTGACCGTCTCCCTGCAGATCAGGTCGAAGGCCACCGCCCCCTCCGTCGCGTAGACGGGGAGGGGAAGGGTCTTGTCCACCCTCTTTATCCTCACCCTCATCGCCTCTCACCTCAAGGGGAGTGTGATTCGCCCATCAGCTCATCCAACAGCTCGATGCACTTCAAAACCGCCCGCCCGTTGTGATACGGCGACTTCCAAGGGCCGGCCTTGCGGCCTCCGCTCCGCCCATCCTCCCCCACCTCGGCGTGCCAGTCCCCGTTTTCCCAATCGACTTGGTTTTCGAGGATCCAATCCAGCGTCCTCCGGAAGAGGCCGAAGTAGAGCGGATCTCGTGTGAGCCGATACATCATGAGCGAGCTGACCATGCACTCCGCCTGAACCCACCAGATCTTCCTCCTGTCGTCGGCGGGCCTCCCGATCGGTCCGGAGCTGAAAAAGCCGCCTCCCTCACGGTCGAAGCCGTATCTCAGCGAGTAATCGAACAGCCTCCTGTAGAGGTCGAGGAGTATGTTGGGCGGCAGCCCGACGGCCCGGCACGCCTCCATCAACAGCCAGACGTTCTCCAGGTCGTGGCCGTATGAGACGCGGTCGTATTCGGGGCCGCGCAGCGGCAGCCAGTTCAGCGTGTGCTTGTCGGTGCAGGCGCCGACCGTTTTCCGGACGACCGAGTTGCTCTGAATGAAGATCAGCTCCAAAAGCCTTTTCCTGGCGACCAGATCGCGCGTGGCCAGGTAATAAGCGGTGAGAGCCTCCATCAGGTGGAGATGGGTGTTCATCAGCTTCACGTCCGATCCGACGCCCATGTATCCTTTTCGCCCCCGGGGCAGTGGTTTCCAGTCGCGGGAGAACGATTCCACGTAGCCGCCGTTGGAGGGGTCGTGTGCGTGGAAGTCTATGAGCCTGAAAAGCCTCCTCGCCAGCTGTTCGGCCTCGGGGTCGCCCGAGGCCATGGCGTATTGGGACAGCGCGTATAGGGCGAAGCTCTGGCCGTAGAGGTGTTTGTCGGGCATGGTCGGCCTGTCCCCGGCGTAGCTCACGGCCCAATAAAACCCCCCGAACTCCCCGTCCCACATCTTATCGCGCAGGAACTCATATCCGATCCTCGCAGCCCTCAGGTGCTCCTCGGAGCCGTATTTCGATCGCGCCAGCCTGGAGAAAAACCAGACGGTCCGCGCCTGGGTGACCAGGTATTTGTCCGACGGCCCCATCCACCTCCCCGCCTCATCGTGGTTCAGCTTGTAGCCGCCGTTATCCCGATCGATCACGCCGGGATACCAGAACGGGATGATGTTCTCCGTGAGCATTTTCTCGAGCTTCGCCCTGGCGTCCATCAGCTCCTCTTCCCCCGGCCGAGCGGCCCCGAACGCCGGGATGGCCGCCAGGGCCAGGGACGCAGCCAGCAGAAGCTTCGCCATGATCCCCCTCCGCCCGCCGTTTTAGCGCGTCAGAGTAATTATACAACGGCGGGAATTGACTTCGGAAGCGGGGATGTGGTATACCAAACTGCGCCGCTGAAGCTCCGGGGAGCGGCGGTGGAGAGCAAGTCGGGTAAAAACGGGGTTTCAAAGGGAGATGAAGGCCGAGATACCGGAAAGCCTGAGGGAGCCGATAGAGCTGATAGTCGAGTCGATCAAAGAGGTGTTGGGGGATCACCTCAGGGCGATCATCCTCAAAGGCTCGCTGGTCAAGGGCGACTTCATCCCGGGATACTCCGACGTCGATATCCACGTGCTGGTCGACGACGAGGTGATGGAGGGGCCGAGGGCGCTGAGGCTGGAGGAGGCGCTTGAGGTTCAGAGGAGGATAGGGAAGCTCCGGCCCCAGGACTACGGCGTTTGGGGGTTCCAGATCTTCTTCCTCTCCGCCCAAAACTACCCGCCCGACTGGTCCCCTCCCCCGCCAGGGGGATACGTCCTGCTTTACGGGGAGATCCCCGAGGGGATGGAGGAGACGATCGAGGAGCAGCTCAGAAAGGCCAGGTTCTCCCTCATCAGAATCCCGGGCTACATCTCCTACCTGCTCGAGAGGCTGGTCGATAAGCCGGATGAGAGGCTGGTCGAGGTGGTGAGGCTGACCGGGGCGATACTCAAGGCCGTGTTATACAACGCCGCCTCGCTCTTGACGGGCGATCCCCCCTCCGTCTGGAGGATGCCCGTTTGGGACGTTCTGAGCAGATGGGGGGACGAGCTTTGCCCCGAGGGGCATCTCAGAGGCTTCTTCGAGGGCGTC
>QNBQ01000406.1 GCA_003645735.1 Candidatus Poribacteria bacterium | reverse complement strand
CATGTGGTCGCCCGCCAGGACGATTTCGCTCACCGACTTCGGCTCGGCCAGGGATGAGATAGGCTTCGGGTTTCGGGGGTCGCTAACGTCGATCGCCATCAGACCGCCATCTAGGAGATATACGACCTCGTTTTTCGCGTCGATCCCCCACACACGCTTTCCAAGCGGCACGGTTGCGATCACCTCCATCTCCCTCGGGTCGGATGCGTCGATGACGGTCAGCCCCTCGCCGTCGGCCACGAAGACGTATCCACCCTCCGCGGCCACATCGCGCGCCCATCCAGGCGTCGGAACCTCCCCGATCTTGACGGGCGGCCCTTCCCCCCTCAGCTCGTAAACCTCCACCCCCCAGCCGGTGGCGACGTATATCAGGTTCCCCTCGATATCCAGCTTCTCACACATGCTGGCGAAGTGCAAGCTCCCGGGCGGCTGAAGCTCGACCGCCGATATGAGGAGCTGGGCTATGATGAAGGTTGCTTTGAACGCCATCGGGATCACCCCCTCGATCCGTTATTTGACGATGATGAGCTTTTTGACCCCCTTAAACCCCTCCGCCTCCAGTTCGTAGAAGTAAAGGCCTGAAGGCACTTCTTCGCCGAACCGGTTCCTCCCGTCCCACCTGGCCGCCGATCCCTTGGAGGTGTAAAAACCGGCCCTCAGGCGGCCCAGATCCACCTCCCTCACGAGCCTCCCCAGGGGGTCGTAGATCCGTATTTTCACCCTCGAATCCTCCGCTAGCTGAAACGGGATCCAGGTCTCAGCGTTGAAGGGGTTGGGGAAGTTCTGGAACAACCTCGTCTTCGCCGGCCTTTCCCCGCCCCCTATGACGCCCTCGGCCTTCACCCGGCCATAACGGGTCACAAGCCTCCCCTTCGGGGAGAGGTCGATCAGCTTCCACCACGGCGGAAGGCGGAGGATGAAGAGATCGCCCGAATCGGCGAGGTAGACCTCCTCGCCCCTCACCAAAACGTTGGTGGCGGGCATCGGGGTATCGAACTCGCCGATCAGCTTGAGATCGCTGGGATCCGAGAAGTCGAAGATCGATAGGCCGTCGAGCTCCGCTACCAGCAGGCACTTTCCGTAAACCTCCAAGTCGAACACGTATCCCTTATGCCTCGGAAGCTCGACCTTCGAGAGGAGCCTGGGCTTCTCGAGATCGGCTATAGCGATGACGCTCAGCTCGTCGCTGTCCTCATCGACGGCGAAGAGGAGGCGGCCGCTCGGGATCACCTTATCCGCTTTGACGAGCCGTATCTCGCTTACTATCTCCGGCTTCCCAGTAGCCCTCACCTTCCTGATCTTCACGGCCGCGATGCCATCGTTTCCCCTGGCGACGAAGGCGTAATCCCCCTCGACCGCCACATCCCTGGCGCCCTGAAGCTGAACGGATGCGATCTCCTTCACCTCCCCCAGGCTTCTCAACGTCCTCAGATCCAATATCCGTAGCTCGTCCCCTTCCGCTATGAGCAGCAGATCGTTGTGGATCGCCATCCCTGACCTCCAGGTGGTCCATCCCCCGGCGGAGTCCACGTCCCTCGGCTCCTGAGGGTTCGATATGTCTATGATCGGCATGAAATCCGCGCCGGCGATGATGTAATTCTTCCAGGCCTTCACCCTCCCGCCGTGCCACGTCCTTTCGAACGTGGCTATCGGCCTCGGGCGGCGTCTATCGCTTATGTCGAGGATTATAAGCTCGTTCTCACCGACCACTACAGCTTTGTGATCCTTCAAGAGATCCACCCCGGCCAACCAGCGGCCCGTGTAGCCGGGGGACGGTTGAACCTCTAGGTCGGCCTTCCCCTTAAAACTCGCCACGGTCGGCTCGGATCTCAGATCGGCCGCCAGCAGCCATCCTCTCCCGACATCTATGCCACTTACAAAACCAGGTATCCCGTGCCGCTTGGTGCTCCACGCCGAAAGCCCCTTAAGCCTCCTCGGATCGCTCACATCCACCGCGGTGATAAACCCGCTCCCCCCTGTGAAAGCGATATCGCCCTCGACCGCCACATCGCAGACGAAGGGCGAGGCTCGGGTTTTCGACAACATCCTCGGGGAGGTTGGATCGCTCACGTCCACGGATATCAGCCCCGCCTCGCTGCAAGCGATCAATATCAAGCCATCGCCTGCCACCTCGATCCCCCAAGGGGGAGCGGGCGTTTTCAAGCGGGAGATCACAGCCGGGCTTCGGGGATCCGAGATGTCAGCGATCAGGAGATCGTCCCCGGAAGAGATGAAGGCTAGATTCCCCGATACAGCTATCCCCCTTATATCCCCCACGCTCAGCGATCCCACCCGTTCGGGCCTCATCGGATCGGTTACCTTCACGACGATCAGCTCGGCCTTTATGACAAGCCACTGCCCCTCCTCCTCTTCCTCACATACCCCTACGTATGCGAAGCCATTTGAGACGGCCACCTCCTCCGCCCGACCCGGCAGCTCGAGCGAGGTCAGCAGCCTCGGCGATGTCGGGTCGGAGACATCGATGATCGCCAACCCCTTATATCCATCCGCTATGAACGCGTAGCCCCCCTCGACGTCCACCCCCAAAGCATCTCCGGGCGTAGGCGTCTCCCCCACTTTACGCGGCTTCTCCTCGCCCAGCTCGAATACCTCTAGCCCCCATTTCGTGGCGAAGTAAGCGTAATTCCCCTCGATTACCACGTCCGCATATACGCTGCCGAAGTGGAAGCTCCCCAAAAGCTTTATCTCCCCTCTCCCCCAAGCTGTGGAGGCGATGAATGCGAGGAGTATGATAAGCCACCTCATGATTTCACCTCCTTTGGCTCACTTCAGGATGACCAATCGCCTGGTCGCCTCAAACTCCCCCGCCTTAAGCCTGTAGAAATAAACCCCGCTGGGCATCTCCTCCCCGGAGTCGTTCCTCCCGTCCCAGAACGCCGCCTCATCCCTGCCGATATAGGCCCCCGCCTTTAATAGGCCTAGATCCACCTCCCTCACCCTCCTGCCGAGGATGTCGAAGATCTCAATCCTCACCTCCGAGCTTTCCGACAGGATGAAAGGTATCCACGTCCCCGAGTTGAGCGGGTTCGGGTAGTTCTGGAGGAGAACGGTCTTTAAAGGGCGATCGCTCACGCCGATCATCCTCCCCTTGAT
>QNBQ01000405.1 GCA_003645735.1 Candidatus Poribacteria bacterium | reverse complement strand
GGATACGAGAGGTTCAAAGGGACGGGGGCCAGGTGGATGTGGACGAACTGGAGCCAATTCGCCCACCACAACGCCTACTTCCGGCTGAGATTCAACCTGAAATCGCTGATGAGCGAGCTGCGCCGGCGAGCCGAGGATGAGAGGGAATCCGAGAAGCCCGTCCTGGAACACATAGCCTTCGAGGCGGGCAGGCCGATCGATATCAGGCTCCGTTACCCGCCGGGCCGCGAGCTGACCCTTGAGCTGAAAGGCGCCGCCTACCGACTGAGATGGGACGGCCAACGGTATGCCCTCGATCTCCCTCCCATGGATCCGGGGGTTTATACGATCGAAATCCTGGAGGGCGGTGAGAGGATTTTGAAGGAGAGGATCATTGTCTGGCGGAGGAGGGGGAAAGCCGAGGGGGAGCCGGTCCGAATAGTTAACGGTCGGTTCGTCGATCGGGACGGGAAACCGTTCATCCTCCTGGGGTTCGCCGTCAACCACGTTTATCATCCCGGCTTCGATCCCCCGAAGCTCAGGGGCGGATGGATCGAATCGGCCTGGCCCAACGCCGGGGAGAGGGAGCTGGCCGATTGGCTCGGTTTCCTAGCGATGAACGGGATAAACGCGATCAGGGTCGGCCTGACGGTTTACTGGGACGGCATACCGGGGGATAGGGGCGGCAGAGCTGATCCGAAGATTATAGAGGCGCTCGATAGGCTGCTTCAGGTGGCCGATTCGATGGGGATGAAGGTGATACCGGTCTTCTACTGGGGGCCGTATGGGACATACGGTTTTCAGAACGAAGCCTACGATCGGATCTTCAAGGGAAAGCCGGGGCGGGAGTGGTTTTCGAACCCGGAGGCGTTGAAGCTTCAGAAGGGGTTCATCGGCGAGGTGGTGGGGAGGTTCAAGGACGACCCGAGGGTTTTGGCCTGGGAGCTGATGAACGAGATCCGCCCGAGCATGGATCCGGTCTACGTGAGGTGGGTCGATGAGCTGGCCGAGTTCATAAGGGGGTTGGGCGTTAGGAACCTCGTGAAGATCGACTTCCTGCCGCGAAACGGGGCCGATATGGCCGTCCTTTACGGGAACAAGTCGAGGGTCGACCTTTACGGCTACAGGGGCTACCCGATAGGCCGGTCGAGCGCCGATTTGGGGTCGTATCTTTCGGCATACGCCAGATACGCGGCTTTGACCCGGGCCGTCGGGCTGGTCGGGGAGTTCGGCGCGAAGGAGGGGGAGAAAAGGAGGATCGTGACCAGGGACGCGATATGGCTCTCGCTGCTCGCGGGGGCGCCGGGGGTCATAGGCTGGGACGCGGGGATGTGCGATCCGAGGGAGTTTAAGATCGCCGCCGAAGTTTTCGAGCGGATCGATCTCGAAGCGTTCAAACGGGCCAGGGCGCCCGTGGCGATCGAGGTGGACGGCGACGGGAGGGATCTCTACGAAGCCATGCGCTACGATCTGTTTTTCCAGTTCAAGGGGATCGATTACGATCTGATCCTCCCCGGCTCGGATCGGAAGGGATATGCGGCGGTTTTGAGGACGAAGTGGTATGACATTTCGAACTGGTGGAGGCTGTTCGAGCTGAAGCCGCCGAGGATCGATATCGAGCCGATCGTCGAGGTCTCAAACGGATATGCCGCGAGCTACATGATGGGCGAGGGAGGGGATCCCCTCATCATCTATGCCCGCAACATCAGGGACATCGACCGGGATGGGGTGAGGATCAGGGGGAGGACGCCCTTCCGCGCCAGGGTCAGGCTTGAGGGGCGACATGTGGCGAGGTGTTACGATTTGGACGAGCGATCGGTCGTTTACGAGGGGAAGTTCGAGGATGAGCTGATATTTGAGCTGGGCTTAACTGAGCACGATTTCCTCCTGTTGATTGAAAAACCGAATTGAAAAGTTGCCAAGCAACGATGGGATCGGGTAAAATTATGATCGCATCAAAGGCGGGAGGGGGTTCATGGGCGAGAAGAGGTATGATCTGGTGACCTTCGGCGAGGCGATGATAAGGCTCTCCCCGCCCGATCACATGAGGTTCGAGCAGACGAACGTGGTTTACATGTCGGTGGGAGGGGCGGAGCTCAACGTTGCGGTCAACGCCGCCCACCTCGGCCTGAAAACGGCCTGGGTCTCCAGACTGGTGGATAACTGGACCGGCAGATACATCCTCAACAAGGGGAGGGAGCGGGGGGTGGAGATGATCATCTACTGGAGCGAGTTCGACGGGGTGGGGAGGGAGCGGAACGGGTTTTATCACGTCGAGCTGGGCGCAGGCCCCAGGGCAAGCACCGTCACCTACGACAGGGCGTACAGCGCCATATCGAACGTCAAACCGGGCGAGATAGATTGGAGGTCAATACTCTCAGAGGCAAAATGGTTCCACACCACTGGCATAACCCCCGCGCTTTCGAAATCGACAGCCGAGGTCACGCTTGAGGCGCTGAGAACCGCCTGCGAGCTGGGGGTGAAGACCAGCTACGACCTCAACTACCGCTCCAAGCTCTGGTCGCCCGAAGAGGCCCGGGAGGTCACCGAGAAGCTGATGCCCTACGTCAAAGTCCTGTTCGGAAACGAGGAGGATTTCGAGAAATGCCTGGGGTTGAAGGCGGAGGGGACGACTGAGAGCTACGACGCGCTCGACCCCGAAAGCTACAAGGAGGTAGCCCGAAAAGTCATGGAGATCTACCCGAACGTGGAGCTTGTGGGAACCACCTTGAGGGTCGCCAAAACCGCCCTCCTGAACGACTGGAGGGCGCTGCTTTACGACGGGGAGAGGTTCTACCTGTCCAGGGTTTACGAGAACCTAGAGATCGTCGACAGGGTGGGCGGCGGGGACAGCTTCGCCGCTGGGGTGATATACTGCCTGCTGACCGGCAAGCCGATGGAGGAGACGATCGAGTTCGCCGCGGCATACTCGGCTTTGGCGCACACCTTCCCGTATGACTTCAACTGGGCCACTCTGGACGAGGTGGAGAGGGCGATGAAGGGCTTGACGGCTAGGATAAGGAGGTGAGCCGCCCCTCCTCGGGAGGGGAAACCCCTATGAAGACCGTGGTTTTCATAGACGACGATGAGAGCCTCGGCAAGCTTTACGAGGCGGAGTTCTCGGATAAATACAGGG
>QNBQ01000404.1 GCA_003645735.1 Candidatus Poribacteria bacterium | reverse complement strand
GCTGTCGTTCACGTCCGAGGCCTGCAAACGGGGGGATGATGAGGCCCGGCTGATCGTCATCGTCGAATACGGCCATCTGCTCGCCGAAACCGCTTTGAGCGTCGATCTGAGCCATGCCTGAGGAACAGGAGAAGACCGAACAGCCGACACAACGACGCCAGGAGAAGGCCAGGGAGAGGGGCGAAGTCCCCAGGAGCAGGGAGGTCAGCTCCGCCCTCGTCCTGCTCGTGGGGCTTATAGCGTTCAAGTTCCTCGGGAAGCTGGTATACAGGGGGATGGAGGACGTTTTCACGACGTTCTGGGGCGATTTCGAACTGGAGGACGAGGTCGATCTGCTGGGGATATTGCCCGTCATGACGTTGAAGCTCTGCCTGATCCTGCTGCCCCTCTTCGCTATCCTCATCGGGATAGCCTTCCTGGCGAACTTCGCCCAGGTGGGAGGGGTCTTCTCGCTGCAGGCCATAGCCCCCGATCTGAGCCGTATCAGCCCCGCCAAGGGGCTTTCGAGGATCTTCTCCAGAATAGGGCTCATGGAGGCGTTCAAATCGATCTTCAAAATCGGCGTCATCGGATACATCGGCTACTCCTCCGTCAAGGGAGCAGTCGATGAGCTCCCCCAGCTATCCTTCGCCGACCCCTGGGGCATAGCCTCGTTCGCCATGGGATCGATCTTCAACCTGGGGTTCAAAGTGGCGGTCTTCATGCTCTTCCTGGCCGTTCTGGATTACCTCTTCCAGAGGTGGCAATACATGCGAAACCTGATGATGACCCGCAGGGAGCTGAAGGAGGAGCTGAAGGAGACGGAGGGCGACCCGCTGATCAAGTCGCGGATAAGGGAGAGGGGGATGCAGCTGATGAGGATGCGGATGATGCAGGAGGTTCCCAAGGCCGACGCCGTGATAACCAACCCCGAACACATCGCCGTGGCCATAAAATACGATCGGAAGATCGCCCCCAGCCCGATAGTTGTGGCCAAAGGGGCTGACCACATGGCCATGAGGATCGTCGAGATCGCCAGGAAACACCTTGTCCCCATATTCCGGAACAAACCGCTTGCCTGGGCGCTTTACGAGTCGGTCGAGGTCGGGGAGATGATCCCCGAGGATTTGTATTTCGCCGTGGCGCAGATCATCGCCCAGGTCTATAAGATGAAGGGGATCACGCTATGAGGGCCGGAAGGGGGCTGAGCTACAGGATAACGAGACAGAGCGACCTGGTCGTCGCCTTAGGGGTGATAGGGATACTGTTCGTGATGCTGGTCCCCATGCCGGCCAGGCTGCTGGACATCCTGCTTTCGCTCAACATCACCTTCTCACTTTTGACGCTTCTGATCGTCTTCTACGTCACCAGGCCGCTCGATTTTTCCGTCTTCCCCTCCCTGCTGCTTATCGCCACGCTGTTCAGGCTGGCGCTGAACGTGGCATCCACCCGCAGGATACTGCTTTACGGGGATCAGGGCGAATACGCCGCCGGGAGGGTGATCTATTCGTTCGGCAAGTTCGTGGTGGGGGGGAACTACGTCGTCGGGTTCGTGATCTTCCTGATACTCGTGGTGATCCAGTTCGTGGTCATAACGAAGGGCGCGAACCGCATAGCCGAGGTGGCGGCCAGGTTCACGCTCGACGCCATGCCGATGAAACAGATGAGCATAGACACGGATCTGAACGCCGGCCTGATAACGGAGGAGGAGGCGAAGGCGAGGAGGGCGGAGATAGAGAGGGAGGCCGACTTTTACGGGGCCATGGACGGGGCGAGCAAGTTCGTCCGAGGGGACGCCATAGCCTCGCTCATCATAACGGCGATAAACATCATAGGGGGGTTCATAATCGGCGTGGTTCAGCACGGCATGTCGATATCGGAGGCGGCCAGGAGATACACGCTCCTGACGATAGGGGACGGGCTGGTGAGCCAGATACCGGCGTTGATCATCTCGACGGCCGCCGGCGTGCTGGTCACCAGGGCGGGCGAGGAGATGGATTTCGGCAGGAGCCTCACCAGCCAGATACTGTTTCAGCCGCGGGCGATGGCCATCGCCTCGGGCGTGCTGCTCGTTTTGGGGCTGGTTCCGGGGCTGCCCAAGCTGCCGTTCCTGATCCTCTCGGTCGTGACCGGCGGATTGGCCTACCTGCTTATGAGGGGTGAGGAAGCGGCCGCCCCCGCCGAGGCCGAAGAGGAGGCCAAGCCATCCCCCCAAAGCGAGATCGAAGAGGTGGAGCGGATGCTGGATGTGGACATCATGGAGCTGAACATCGGCTACAACCTCGTCCCCCTGGTGGACGCGTCCCAAAACGGGGTGCTGCTCGAGAGGATCAAGCTGATAAGGAGGAGGTGCGCCAGGGAGCTGGGGATAATCGTGCCGCTCATAAGGATCAGAGACGACATCAACCTGCCCCCGAACGGTTACGCCATCATCATCAAGGAGAACGTCGTGGCCAAGGGCGAGGTGATGCTCAACCATTACCTGGCGATAGAGACGGGCAAGGTGAAGGAGAAGATCGAGGGGATACCGACCACCGAGCCGACCAACAACCTCCCCGCCGTCTGGATCACCCCTCAAAACAGGGAGAGGGCGCAGATGGCCGGATACATGGTGGTCGATCCGGTGACCGTCATAGCGACGCATCTGATGGAGACGATCAAGAAATACGCGCATGAGCTTCTGACCAGGCAGGACGTGCAGAGGCTGCTCGATAGGCTGAGGGAGAGGTATCCGGCGCTGGTCGACGATTTGGTCCCGAACGTCGTGCCGCTCGGAACCGTTCAGAAGGTCCTTCAAAACCTGCTCAGGGAGGGCGTCCCCATAAGGGATATGGTGACCATACTTGAGACGCTGGCCGATCACGCCCAGACGACCAAGGATCCCGTCCTGCTGACGGAGTTCGTCAGGAGGGCGCTGGGCAGGACGATATGCAAGGAGCTGGTGGACGAAAACGGCGTTTTAAACGTCCTGACCCTCTCCCCCGAGATCGAGAAGGCGATAGCCGACTCGATTCAGGAGAGGGACGGGACGACCTTCATGGCGCTTCATCCGGAGACGGCCAGGAGGATCGTCAACGGCGTGGCCAACGCCATAGCGAAATTGGGTCAGCTTCAAACCCAGCCCATCCTTATCTGCGC
>QNBQ01000403.1 GCA_003645735.1 Candidatus Poribacteria bacterium | reverse complement strand
CGCGTTCTCCGGGAAACCTACCGTTGACCGCCCGGCCAGCGAGTCAAGCTCTGAGGAAGGGCGGTTTGAACCGCGGGCCGTTTTGTGTTAGAATTTCCTCCCGATGGGAACGGTCGTCGTGGAGATCTGCGCTTTTCCCGGTCTGTTCTGGATCTCGAAGGCGCTCCGGTTCGCCGGGGGAGCGAACCTCGTCCTGCTGGCCGAGCTGTTGTCCATATCCGTGGGAGCCGTCCTATGCGGCATATCGCTCGCCCGAAGGACGACGCCCCTAACGGCAGCGCTCGTGGCCGGGCAGATCCTCATTTCGCTCCTCGTCTGGTCGATCCTCTCCCCGTTTTTCGAGGAGGTGAGGCTCATCGGCGTCCTGAAGATCCACCTCTTCGCCCTGGCCCTCGCCATCTCGACCGGATCGATCGGTTACCTCTGCGGGACGGTTCTGAGGGGAAGGGCCTACGCCTTCGGCGCTGCTATCCTGATCCTCTCCGCCCTTTCGACCGCGATCCTGTGGGGCAACCTAATCATCGACGGGCCGGGGGAGCCTAAGCTTTTTCTAAGGTTTGTTATCGATTCGAACCCGGCGATCGTCGGGGCGGCCCTGTTGGGATACGACCCGATCCGGGCGGGGAAGCTTTACGATCTGTCGGAGGCTGCCTTCTACAGGTTCGGATATCCGGGGCTTGGGATCTCGATCCCGGAGCTGATCTGCTCCGGGGGGATCGCGATCGGTATCTCCCATCTCATCAGAACGTTATCCCGAAACAGGCGGAGGGCTTTCATATGACCTTGGTTCACGTGACGCACGAGGCCGTCAGGAAGATAGGCGGAATAGGGGCGGTCATTCAGGGGCTTTTGACCTCGAAGGAGTATCTCAAAGCGGTCAAAAGGACGATCCTGGTCGGCCCCCTCTTCGAGGCCGATCTCCCCCCGGCCGATAAGCTCGGCGGGGGAGAGGTGCTTTACTCGCTGCTCGACGGCGTCGATAAGGGCTACAGGGATATCCTCAGGCCGATCGAGGAGAAATACCTGACCCGGATCGTCTACGGCAAGAGGAGGTTCGAGGATCGAAGGGAGGGGGTATCGGTTGAGGCGGAGGTGATCCTTATCGATCCGAACGCCGTCGATCCGGACAGGGAGAACTTCTTCAAGGCCAACCTATATAAGCTGTTCGGGCTGCAGTCGGACAGATACGAGGATCTGGACGAGTTCGAGACCTACATGAGGATAGCCGAGCCGGGATACGAGGCCGTAAGAGCCCTGCTCTCCCGAGACGACCTGCCGTGCGTCATCCTCTCGCACGAGTTCATGGGGATGCCGCTGGCGATGAAGGCGATCATGGAAGGGGAGAAGGGGTTCAAGACGGTCTTCTACGCGCACGAGGTGGCCACCGTCAGGCCGATAGTCGAAAACCACATAGGGCACGACACGATGTTCTACAACGCGATGGAGAGGGCGATGGAGGAAGGGAAGTATCTGGAGGATGTGTTCGGGGATCAGTCCGGCTTCTTCAAACACGCCCTCATAACCCGCTCCCCAAGATGCGACAACATCTTCGCCGTCGGCGATTACGTGGTCAAGGAGCTGAGGTTCCTGGGGCCGGAGTTTTCAAGCGTCAACATCGATCTTGTCTACAACGGCGTGCCGGCCTACGAGATCTCGCTTGAGGAGAAGCTGAGGTCGAAGCGGAAGCTCCAGAGGTATGCCGAAAACCTCCTGGGCTTCAAGCCCGACTTCATCTTCACGCACGTGACCAGGATGGTCCCGAGCAAAGGGCTTTGGAGGGATCTGAAGGTGTTGAAACACCTCGACCCGATGTTCGAGAGGGAGGGAAGGACCGGCGTGATCTTCTTCCTCTCGACCCTGATCGGCGTCGGAAGAAGCCCGGAGGAGGTTTTAAGGATGGAGGAGGAATACGGCTGGCCGGTCAACCACAGGGTGGGCTATCCCGATTTGGTGGGCTACGAGGCGGACTTCTACGTCGGGGTGGAGGAGTTCAACAGAGGCTCAAAGGCGATAAAGGCGGTATACGTCAACCAGTTCGGGTGGGACAGGGAGAGGTGCGGCAGGAGGATGCCGGAGGACATGGAGTTCATGGACATAAGGATCGGGACGGACGTGGAGTTCGGCCAGTCGATATATGAGCCGTTCGGGATAGCGCAGGTGGAGCCGCTCAGCTTCGGGGCGATCTGCGTGGTGAGCAACGTCTGCGGCTGCGTCGGGTTCCTGAGGAAGGCCAGCGGCGGGGAGGACGTCCCGAACTTCATAGTCGCCGACTACACGAAGCTGCCGGGGGATAGGAGGTCGCTTGAGGAGATCCTCTCGATAGGGCTCAAGGAGAGGGACGAGATAGAGATGCGAAACAGCCTGGAGGTGGCGGAGAGGATCTTCAGGAGCCTGCCTAGGGACGAGAGGGAGATGGAGAGGATGATCGAGAGGGGTTATGAGATCGGGTCGAGGATGAGCTGGGACGTGGTTGTGAGGGATTACCTGGTCCCGGGCCTTGGGAGGGCTTTGAGGGGGTGATCGGCGTGGGCGAGCCCATAGTGAGCGTGGCCGGGATAAGGGGCGTCGTGGGCGACAGCTTCACGCCCGAGCTTGTGTTGAAGGTCTGCTCGATCTACGCCGAGCTGATCGGCGAGGGGAGGGTGGCGATCGGGAGGGACACGAGGCCGTCGAGCGAGATGGCCTTCCACGCCGCCGTCTCGGCCATCCTAAGCTCGGGCTTGGACGTCGTCGATTTGGGGGTCGTCCCCACCCCCACGGCGCTGCTGGCCGCGTCCAACCTCCAAACGGAGGGATGCGTGATAGTGACCGCCAGCCACAACCCGCCGGAGTGGAACGGCCTGGAGCTGAGCGGGAGGTGCGGACGGCGGCTCGGGGAGGAGGAGAGCGAGCGGCTGAAGGAGATGTTGGAGGGGAGAAGGAAACCCAGGAGGGCGGCCTACGACGGGGTGGGGAGGCTCGAGAGGTATGAGGGGGCGATCGAGGATCACATGGCGAAGATCCTCTCGCTCGATTACATCGACCCGGCCCTGATAAGGGAGAGGAGGCTCAAGGTTGTGGTGGACGCCTGCAACGGGGCCGGCTCACTCATAACCCCGGAGCTGCTCAGGAGGCTGGG
>QNBQ01000402.1 GCA_003645735.1 Candidatus Poribacteria bacterium | reverse complement strand
TTCACGAAATACAAGCCCCACATGGTCAAGGAGAACGTCGAGCTGACGCTGAGGTTCGCCGGAGGTGAGGGGGATTAACGCGCCGTTTAAAGCCCTTTTGATCGCTTTAACGCTCCTGCCGCTCGCCGCCTGCCAGCTTTCACAGCCCCAGCCGGAGGCGACCCCGGCACGATCCGAAGCGGAGAAACGCCTTCTCAGAAGCGGCGAGCTGGCGGAGGACGAGATATGGTCGGGCGAGGTCTCCGTGGAAGGGGAGCTTATCATACCGCGGGGGATCTCGGTCACCGTCATGCCCGGGACGATCGTCCGGTTCAAGCCGGGGACCAGCCCGCCGGGGAGGATTGTGATCTACGGGTCGCTTTACGCCCAGGGCAACCCCGATCGGCCCATCCTCTTCACATCGGCCTCGCCCTCGCCGAGGGAGGGGGACTGGGAGGGGCTGATCTTCACGCCGGAGGGGATGGGGTCGGCATTGAGGTCATGCATCTTCCAGAACTACACCCGCATCTACATCGGCTCGGACAACGTCAGGATAGACGATTGCTCCTTCAGCCACGCAGATGAGGCCGGGCTGATGGTGGCGAGGGCGGCGCCGATCATATCGAGGGTTTCGGTGAGCAGGTGCGAGATCGGGATCTACTGCATAAACGGGGCGCGACCTGAGATCAACAGGAGCTCGATCGTCCTGAACGGCTACGGGATCGTGTGCGAAAACGGCTCCTCCCCCAGGATCTCCAACTCGCTCATAGCCAACAACAGGATGCACGGGGTGGTCTGTTACACCGGCTCCTCGCCCAAGCTTGCCTCGTGCAACATCATCAGGAACGGCGGCTGGGCCGTCTACGGCGGCGGGAGGATCGTCGACTGCTTCATAATGGGGAACAACAAACAGCCGCCCGATCGGGTGGAGATGAACATGGCGCTTTCGACGGATCAATTCCAAAGGGTGGAGGAGGTGGTCAACCTCAGAAGCTCGCCCGTCCCCTACGCCGGAGCCGGGGGGTTTTAAGGCTCACCACTTCAACCTCGTCAGCAGGTAGCTCTCACCCTTTCTGTCCTCGTTGAGGTTGGATCGGGAGATGCCGATGTTGAAGCTGAGGTGATCCCTGAGCGTGGAGATGCAGGTCGAGGCGGAGAGGTAGAACTTGTCGTCCGAGATGGAGCGGATGAGCTCGCATTTGAGGCTCAGCCAGCCGTTGACCTTCAGCCTCGTCCCGCCGAAGAGCATGTTCCTCGCCTTCGCCCCGATCCGGCCCTCCCCTGAGGGGAGATAGGCGAAGACGTCCATAACCGTCCCCTTCATCAGGCCGCCCGTGAGGGTGACCCTCCTCATGAAGGTCTTGCTCACCACCAGGTAGGCACATCCGAATATCTCCCCCCTCATGTAGGCCGGCCTCCTCCAGAACGGGTAGACGCCGGTGAAGCCTATGCTGAGGGCGGGCCTCAGCCTCGACTCCTCCAGCAGCTTCCACTTGAGATCGATCCCGAAAAGCGAGATCGTCTGCCCCTTGAGCGCCTCGAGCTCGGCCCTGGGCATGTAGAGGAGGAAGCCGTTCACGCCCATCCTGTAATGCCTCTCCCTCCCCAGCCGGGCCGCCCTGAGGGGCGTGTAGGCGGTGGGACAGAGCATAAGCTCGACGCTGCTTTCAGGCTCGAACGCCCACTCCGGCTCCACGACGCGGACAGAGTCGTATCTCATGCCGACCCTGTAGGGCAGATCCTTCGGCCTCTCTATCCTCACGTTCAGATCGCCCGATCGGCCCAGGAAGGAGAGAGGCAAGGATAAGGAGCCTTCGACCGTGAAACCGCCGACGTTCCTCAGCCTCACCCCCTCGACCCGCCTCGCCCCCGTTGAAGGGTTGGAGAGCGTCACGATCACATCACCCTCCAGCCCGGGTGACATGCGCGAATCGGTCATCAGCAGCCTCAGCTTGATCTCGACCCTCTTTCCGAAGCTTTTCACGGGGAGCGATCTGAACTTCCACTCGCCGAAGCCGTTCGGTATGTCCTCGTCCACCCACCAGCACCCTCTCTCCCTGTCGAGCCTGCCGTTTGAATCGAACCCGACGGCACGGATCTCCCGCCCGCTTGAAGGGGTAGCGATCGAGAGGATCGACGCGATCAAGGCTATCAGAGGGATTAAACGGCCCATGTTCACCTCCACCGCGATCCTAAGATAACCTCCTGGCCATGTTCCTCTTGTGAAGCGCTATGCCGGCGGCTGTAAACGCGATGCCGAACGCCGAAATCATGGCCACGTCCAGCGTGACCGGGTAACATCCCTCGTTCAAAAGCGAATGGCGCGCCAGATCGCCGACATAGGTGAGGGGCGATGCCAGCGCAGCTGCCCTCCCCCACCCCGGCATCCTTTCGATCGGGATGAACACCCCGCTTATAAAAATCAGCGGCAGCCGGACTAAGTTCGAAAGCATCATGACGTTTGAGGGGTTATCCGTCGGCAACGATGATAACAGCGCCCCCAGGGCGGAGAAACAAAAGGCGCCGAGGATGAGGTCGACCGACATGATGAAGGGGTTGACCAGCCTCGCCCCCGAGATGAAAGCTCCGATCGCAAGCGGGATGATCGAGATCGTTAAGCCGTAGCCGAACCCCGCAAGTATATCCCCCAGTATTATAGAGGAGATGGAGGCGGGGGAGGAGATCAGCCGCTCCAACGTCCTCATTCGGGTCTCCCAGGGGATCACGATCGGGGTGGCCGAGGAGGAGGTGAAGAAGAGCGTCATCCCCATAAGCCCCGGCAGGAGCCTTTCAAACGGTATGCCCCTGCCTATCGCGAAGGCGAGGAACAGACACGCCGGGAAAAGGATGCCGTATATCAGGACGGGCGCTTTCAGATAGTAGATCTTGGCGTCCTTCTTGGCCACCGCTAAGATGTGGATGAGCTTTATCCTCATCTTGAGCCGCCGGCTACTCCCCTGCATCTCCCTCCCCGGCGCGGGTGAGATAAACGAAGACGTCCTCTAAACTCGGGCCCAGCGTGTTCAAGCTCAACACCTTCAACCCATGCGTTTCGGCGTATTCAACGAGGCGGGCCGCCACATCCCCCGGCTCATCGGTATACAGCCTGAACCTGTCGCCCATCCTCCTGATCTCCCCTACCCCCTCTATTTGTCGAAGCTCCG
>QNBQ01000401.1 GCA_003645735.1 Candidatus Poribacteria bacterium | reverse complement strand
GGAGCTGGATCCGAGGGATCTGGGCAGGATAGACGCCCAGAAAGCCCGCCAGATCCTCGTCCAGAAGCTGAGGGACGCCGAGAGGGAGAACCTCTACGCCGAGTTCAAGGAGAAGGAGGGGGAACTGGTCTTCGGGGTCGTCCAGAGGATAGAGGGGAGCACGGTCGTGGTGGATCTCGAAAGGGTCGAGGGGATAATCCCCCGTTCGGAACAGGTGCCTAAGGAGAGCTACAAGCGCGGCGAGCCGCTCAAATGTTACGTTTTGAGGGTCGATCAGACCCCCAGGGGGCCGCTCATAGTGCTCTCCAGAACCCATCCCGGCCTGGTGGCCAGGCTGTTCGAGGCGGAGGTCCCGGAGATAGAGGAGGGGCTTGTGAGGATCGTCGGGATCGTCCGGGAGCCGGGCGAAAGGTCTAAAGTCGCCGTGCTGGCCACCGAGGAGAACATCGATCCGGTAGGCACCTTCGTCGGGATAAAAGGCTCCAGGGTCCAGGACGTCGTCAGGGAGCTGAGGGGGGAGAAGATAGACATCCTGGAGTGGAGCCCCGACCCCGCCACGTTCGTGGCCAACGCGCTGAGCCCGGCCAAGGTCAGCAGGGTGATCCTCGACGAGGACGCCAAGATAGCCAGGGTGATCGTCCCGGACGACCAATTGTCGCTGGCCATAGGAAGGAGGGGGCAGAACGCCAGGCTGGCGGCGAAGCTGACCGGGTGGAAGATCGACATAAAGAGCGAGTCTCAGATCAAAGAAGGGGGGCTCAAGGAGCTGATAGCCAAGGCGCTGTTCAAGGACGAGGAGGAAGGGGCCGAGGAACGGCCCGAGGAGGCCCAAGCCGAGGCAGCAGAGGGAGGCGATGAGGCCGAAAAAGGTTCCGATTAGAACCTGTATAGGATGCGGGAAGAAAGGCGAGAAATGGGGGTTCATCAGGATAGGCCTGACGAAGGACGGCAGGCTGCTCATCAGCCCCGACGCCAAAGGTGAGGGGAGAGGGGCCTACGTCTGCCCCAACGAGAGGTGCATCCGCGAGGCGGTCAAACAGAAGAGGATAAGCAAGGCGCTGAGGACGAGGTTCTGCAGCGAGCAACTCCAATCCCTGAGAGAACAGCTCCTTGGGCTTCTGAAAGGAGGATCGGAAGATGAAGAGGAAAAGGGATAGAGGGAGGCGGGGCGGACGGAGAAGGGATAACCCCCCGAAAAAGAGGGAGAAGACGACGAGGGTTTACGAGCTGGCAAAGGAGCTGGGATTCTCCAGCAAGGAGATGGTGGAAAAGCTTAAGGATTACGGCGTCGACGTCAAAACCCATATGAGCACCCTGGACTCCGAGACGGTCGAGCTTGTGAAGGCGGAGATCGAGGAGCAGAGGGCTAAAGAGAGGGGGGCTCAGGAGGGTGAGGCGAAGCCGGAGGAGGGGATCGTCGTCGAGCCGGGGATCACCGTCGGGGATCTGGCCGACCTGCTGGACGTGCCCGCGAGCGATATCATACTGGAGCTGATGAACAACAAGATCATCGCCAACATCAACCAGGAGCTGGACGAGAACGCGCTGAAGATACTCGCCGATAAGTTCGGTTTTAAGGTGGGGGCTGAGGAGGCGAAGCCCGAGGAGGCCGCCCCTGAGGCCGAAAAGGAGGCCGAGGAAGAGGAGAAGCTGGTCCCCCGCCCGCCCGTCATAACGGTCATGGGCCACGTCGACCACGGCAAAACGACGCTGCTCGATAGGATCCGCAGGACCAACGTCGCCGAACAGGAATACGGCGGCATAACCCAGCACATCGGCGCCTCGGTCGTGGAGGTCGACGGCAAGAAGATCGTCTTCATCGACACGCCGGGCCACGAGGCGTTTACGGCGATGAGGGCGAGGGGGGCGCAGGTGACCGACATCGTGGTGCTGGTGGTGGCCGCCGATGACGGGGTCATGCCGCAGACGGTCGAGGCGATAAACCACGCCAAGGCGGCGGGCGTGCCGATAATCGTGGCGGTCAACAAGATCGACAAGCCCGAGGCCAAACCCGATATGGTCAGGCAGCAGCTGTCGGAATACGGGCTGGTCCCGGAGGAGTGGGGCGGCGACACGATATTCGTCGACGTGTCGGCCAAGACGGGCGAGGGCGTGGACACGCTGCTCGAGATGATCCTGCTGCTGGCGGAGGTAATGGAGCTCAAGGCCAACCCGGACAAGCCGGCCAGGGGAACGGTTATCGAGGCGAGGCTGGATAGGGGCAAAGGGCCCGTCGCGACGGTGCTGGTGCAGGAGGGGACGCTGAGGGTTGGCGACGCGTTCATCGCAGGGCTTTACGCCGGGAAGGTCAGGGCGATGACCGACGATAAGGGCAGAAGGGTCAAGGAGGCCGGTCCGTCCATGCCGGTGGAGGTTATGGGGTTCGAGGGCGTTCCGCAGGCCGGCGACCAGTTCGTGGTGATGGACGAGGAGGAGGCCAGGAGGCTGAGCGAGGAGAGGCAGGAGGAGGCGAGGCGCAGGCAGCTGGCCCCGACCAGATCCAGGATGACGCTGGAGGAGTTCCTCAAGATGGCCCGGGAGGGCGAGGAGAAGGAGCTGAGGGTGATCCTCAAGGGGGACGTGCAGGGGACGGTCGAGGCGGTCTCGGGCGTGCTCAAAAAGCTGGGGGACGAGGCGCCCGACGGGGTCAGCCTATCGATACTCCACAGCGGCGTCGGAGCGATAACGGAGACGGACGTGATGCTCGCCTCCGCCTCAAACGGGGTCATCATCGGCTTCAACGTCAGGCCGACCGGCAAGGCGATGAAGCTGGCCGAACAGGAGAGGGTGCAGATCAAAACATACCGAGTGATATACGACCTGATCGACGACGTCAAGAAGGCGCTGCAGGGGATGCTTGAGCCGGAGATCAGGGAGGTCGTGCTGGGGAGGGCCGAGGTGAGGAAGGTGTTCAACGTCGCCAGGTTCGGCAGGGTGGCCGGATGCTACGTGCTTGAGGGCAAGGTGGTCAGGGGCGCCAACCTGAGGGTCATAAGGGACGGGACGGTCATATATGAGGGGAAGCTCGATTCGCTCAGGAGGTTCAAGGATGACGTGAGGGAGGTTCAACAGGGGTTTGAGTGCGGCATAGGCATGGAGAGCTTCAACGACTTCAAAGAGGGCGATATCCTCGAATGCTACACG
>QNBQ01000400.1 GCA_003645735.1 Candidatus Poribacteria bacterium | reverse complement strand
TTGCTGAAGGGGGAGGTCATCCGGGACGAGACGGCGATAGGGTTCGCCCTTCGCGCGATGGAGGGGCGGGCGAGGGAAGAAGGCGCTTACGAGCTGACGATCACCAGGCCGCCCCTCTCGCCGCCGGCTATCAAGTCCGCGCTTGAAAGATGGGCCGACTCGAAAACCGTCAGGTTCACCCACCTTTTGAAGCTCGACCCCGATTTCGAGAGGATCTGGAGGGCCTACAACCCGAGGGTGAGGACGGCCGTGAGGAAGGCGATCAGATCGGGCGTCGAGGCGGTGGTGACCGACTCGGAGGAGAAGCTGAGGGAGTTTTACGGTATCTACCTCCGCCTGATGGAGAAGTTCGGCAGCCCGCCCAAGCCATTCAAGCTCCTGAGGGAGGTTCAGAGGAGCGAGATAGGCGGGTTCATCGTCGCCGAGCTTAAAGGGAAGGTGATAGCGGGGCTGCTTTACCTGGTTTTTGGGAGGACCATAACGCTTTGGTGCGGGGCCTCGCTTGAGGAGTTTCGATCGTATAGGCCGAACAACCTGATCTTCAACGAGGTGATCAGGTGGGGCTGTCAGAACGGATATGAGTGGGTCGACTTCGGCGCCTCGCCCCCGGGTAGGATCGGCCTCGTCAAGTTCAAGGAGGAATGGGGGGCGGTCAGATACGAGTTCGAGATCTACTCTAAAACCTTCCTCCCCAACCGGAGGGCGCTCTGGGATGAGCTCGAACCTAAGCTGAGGGGGATCTATTCGAAGCTCAGCTCACTCCTTGGATAGCCTCCCGACCAGCTCGGAGAGGGCCGATTTGATCTCCTCCAGGGAGAAAGGCTTCTCCAGGCATATGTTGTCCACCCGATTGAGGAACTCCTTCGTCTCTCCACTCAGGGTGTCCCCGGTTATGAAGATGACCCTCTTCTTAAGGGATGGGTTTGTCCGGGAGAGGTATTCGAAGAAGGTTCTGCCGTCCATGCCGGGCATCTTGACGTCCGCGATTATCACGTCATATTTCCTCGATGAGAGCTTATGCAGCGCTATCCTGCCGTCGCTTGCCGTGTCGACCTTATGTCCGTCGGCGGACAGAACGTCCACAAGCAGATCTTGGATCGACTTCTCGTCGTCGATGACCAGTATCCTCAGTGGCGGAGGGGGTTGGGCCGTTTCCCGGGCGATTCCCCTTTCGATCTCCTCCTGGGACAGCACCGGCAGCTCCACCACCATCACCGCTCCGCCCTCGGGCGAGTTGAGGGCATAGATGTTGCCGTTGTGCTCCTTGATTATGCCGTAGCAGATGCTCAGGCCCAACCCCGTTCCCTGGCCGACCTCCTTCGTTGTGAAGAAGGGGTCGAAGATCTTATCGATGATCTCCTCCGGTATGCCCGGACCGTTGTCCGCGATCGATATCCTGATCATCGGCTCGCCGAAGTTTATAAGCTCGGTTTTGATCGTTATCCTCCCCTCCTTCACCCCGGCGGACATGATAGCCTGCTGAGCGTTTGTGAGGATGTTTATGAAGACCTGTTGGAGCTGGTGGGGATCGACAACGGTGAGCGGCAGATCGGGGTCGAGGTCGAGGATCACCTCGATGTTGTTTACCCTCAGCTCATACTCCTTCAATTCCAGCGTCTTCTGGATGAGCAGGTTTATCGAGGTCAGCTCCCTCTGGGGCGGATGTTTCCGGGCGAACTGGAGGAGGTTCTGGATGATTTTGACCGCCCTGTCGGCCTCCTCCTTTATGATCCTGAGGCCTTTTTCAACTATCGGATCGAGATCCCCCATCGAAAGCAACATCTGGGAGTAGCCTATGATGCCGGTCAAGGGGTTGTTTATCTCGTGGGCCACGCCGGCCACCAGCCTGCCTATGGCCGACAACTTCTCGCTCTGGATCAGCTTCTCCTGAACGGCCCTCAGCTCCTCAAGCAGCCTCTCCTTCTCCTTCCTTATCCTGAACTGCTCCACCGTCTTCATGATCGTCACGGGAAGCGCCCTCAGATAATCCCCCGCCTTCACGATGTAATCGAAGGCTCCGTTTCGCAGGGCTTTCACGGCGGTATCTATCTCGTTTTCCCCCGTCACGACGATCACCGGCAGGTCGGCCTTGGAGAGGATGTTCCTCAAGGCCTCGATACCGGATATATCGGGGAGGTTGTAGTCCAGCAGGACGATATCGTATTTCGAGAGGTCCTTTCCCTCACACTCCCCCCAGCTCAAGGCCACATCCACCTCGAAGGGGTTTGAGCTTTCCGCCAGATACTCGGATATGAGGAAGGCCTGATCCTCGTCGTCCTCTATGAGGAGAACTTTAACGGCCTCCATGGCCTCACACCTTCCCCATCACTCCTCCTCAGGTTTATGGTGTTGATGGATGTAGATCCAGTAATTGGTCGCCTCTATGACGGTTTTCATGAACTCCAGGGGATCCGACGGCTTGATCGTGTAGCTGTTGGCGCCGTTTTTGGCCGCCTCCCTCTTCTCCTCCTCGTCCACAAGCCCCGTCATCATCACGATCGGTATGTCCTTATATTTCGGGTCGGACTTGAGTATCTTGAGCACCTCCTGGCCGCTCATTCCGGGCATGTCTATGTCGAGGTAGATCAGCCCCGGTCTGGGTGCGTTTTTGTATTTGCCCCGTCTGTAGACGAAGTCCAGAGCTTCCTCGCCGCTTGACACCTCGTATATCTCGTTTTGAACGCCGGCCTCCCTTATCGCCTCGATGATCATCAGCCGGCAATCCTCGTCATCGTCGACGATCAATATTTTGACCAACTCGTTGTTGTTATTGGCGTTCATCGCCCGCCCTCCTCAGCGATTTCGGAAGAGAGATGAAGAAAGTGCTCCCTTTGCCGTATTCCGATTCGACCCACACCTCACCCCCGTATACCTCGACGATCCTCTTAACGGTGGCCAACCCCACTCCCTTCCCGTCCACCTTGGCCGCCTCGCTCGTCCTGGCCCTCCGGAAGACGTGGAATATCCTCTCCTTATCCTCGTCCTTGATCCCTATCCCGTTGTCCTTCACGTAGAACAGGTGATCCTCCTCCCTCTCCTCGTAACCGATCTCGATGTAGGGCGGTTCATCGGGCTTGGAGTATTTTATGGCGTTATCTATGAGGTTTTGGAACAGCTGTTTTATCCTGCCCCGCTCGCAATACAGCGTCGGCA
>QNBQ01000399.1 GCA_003645735.1 Candidatus Poribacteria bacterium | reverse complement strand
CTTGAGGGAAAAATCAGCCCCGGTCGGGGCGGGAGAGGGGCCGAGGAGATGCCGGTTTTGAGGATCGGCATACCGAAGGGAAGCCTGCAGGAGGCGACGCTGGAGCTTTTCAGGAAGGCCGGCTATACGATTAGGGTCCGGGACAGGTCGTATTACCCCGAGATAGACGACCCGGAGATGGAATGCATGTTGTTGAGGCCCCAGGAGATGGGCCTCTACGTGGAGAAGGGAGTGATAGACGCCGGGCTTGCCGGCAGGGATTGGGTCGTGGAGTGCGGCGCCGATGTGGTGGAGGTGGGCGAGCTGGTCTACAGCAAGCAGACGCGCAGGCCGGCCAGGTGGGTTTTGGCCGTGCCGGAGGACTCGCCGATAAAATCGGTCAAGGACTTGGAGGGCAAGACGATTTTCACCGAGCTGGTCAGAACGACCAAGAAATACCTCGAAAGACACGGCGTCAACGCCGAGGTGAGGTTCTCATACGGCGCCACCGAGGTCAAAGCGCCACACCTGGGCGACGCGATCGTCGAGCTGACCGAGACCGGAAGCTCGCTCAGGGCCAACAGGCTCAGGATCATCGATACGGTCATGGAATCGGTCACCGTGATGATAGCCAACAAGGAGAGCTGGGAGGACGAATGGAAGAAGACCAAGATGGAAAACCTGCTCATGTTGCTTAAAGGGGCGTTGGACGCCGACCTGAAGGTCGGCCTGAAGATGAACGTCTCGAGGGAGAAGCTAGACGACGTCCTGAAGCTGCTGCCCGCCATGCGCAACCCGACCATCTCACCCCTGAGCGACCCGAGCTGGGTGGCGGTCGAGGTGATAGTGGATAAATCGGTGGTCAGGGAGATCATCCCGGAGCTTAGAAGGGCAGGGGCCGAGGCGATAATAGAGTATCCCTTGAACAAGGTGATACCCTGACGGGGGAGCGGATGATGACCAGCTATGAGATCATCAAAAGGGTTCTGGAGTTCGACAACCCCCCGAGGATAGGGATGAACTTCAGCGGGGGGAGGATGAACGATATCGTGAGCGCCGGCCCCACGCGCGACCCCGACTGGAGACCTCCGAAGGTGAAGCCGATCAAAGGCGTAGAGGCCTGGATGGACGAGTGGGGGTGCATCTGGGAGAGGCTGGACGGCTTCAGCAAAGGGGAGGTGGTCTGGGGGCCGCTGACGGACGGGTGGGACAGGCTACAGGATTACAAGCTGCCCGCCCTCGACAAAAGGATACGCTACGAGCGGGCGAAGGAGATCTTCAAAGCCCACCCCCACATGTATAAGCTCGGCTCGCTCCCCGGATTCCCCTTCAACATCATGAGGAAGCTCCGGAGGCTGGACAACTTCCTGATGGACGTCCTCCTGCACAAGGAGGAGGTCAGGGAGCTGGCCGATAGGGTGACCGATCTGCTGATGAGGATGATCGACATCTACGCCGACATAGGCGCGGACGGGATCGTCTTCTGCGAGGATTGGGGGACGCAGGACAGGCTGCTCGTAAGCCCCTCCACCTGGAGGGAGCTCTTCAAGCCCGACTTCATCAAGCTCGTCTCCTTCGCACACGAACGGGGCCTGACCGTCTGGATGCACTCCTGCGGCTACATCTACGAGATCATCCCCGACCTCATAGAGGTCGGCATAGACGTGCTCCAGTTCGACCAGCCCGCCCTATACGGGATAGACAGGCTCGGGAGGGAGTTCGGCGGCAAGATAGCCTTCTGGTGCCCCGTGGACATCCAGAAGACGCTCCAGACGGGGGATAAGGAGAGGATTCAGCGCGAGGCGATCGAGCTGATCTGGTATCTGGGCGGGCGCGGCGGGGGCTTTATAGCCAAGAACTACCCCAGCCTCGGCGCGATAGGCGTCAAGCCCGAATGGGATCAGTGGGCCTATGAGGCTTTCCTACAGCATATGACCTACCCCCTGGAGGAGCACATCGATCCCCGCCAGTTCGAGGAGGCGGAGGTGGCCGGATGACCGATGTTCGAGCACCTGGCGGGGAAGTGCAAAATCGATTTGGGGCTGTGGTGGGACGTGTGAGTTCATAGGCAAGGAGCCGACGGTTTGAGGGCCTCTCCGGAAGGGGAGGGCGATGCCCTCCCCTCCAGAGTCTCACCCGATGAACGGCGCCTCCAGATAAGGCGACTCGTCCGTGACGATCCTCTCCAGATCCCGTATTAGCCTCCCTCCCCTCCAATCCTGTTCCCTCGCGTCCTCGGGCATCAGCGGCCTGCCCGGCTCGGAAGGTTTGGGCAGGTCGTCGGCGTAGTTCTCCAGTATCCACTCCTTGAACTTCTGGGCGTATCTCCACCCGTGCCAGTGTATGCCGTTGATGATCTTGAGCGACTCCATCGCCGACTCGCCCGTCACGAACGGCTCCCTGTCCTCCCTTATGGCGTCCATCAAATCCTTCGCCTGCATCGCGTGGCCGGTCAGGGTTATTTTCCTCACATATTCATCCATCTCCTCCTTCAGCCTGGCTTCAAGCGACTTGTCGTGGAAGGAGAAGGTTCCGTCCTTGACCTCGCCTTTTTCGCCGATGATGTGGATGCCGGGGAAGCCGGGCGATTTGCAGATGCTGGTGGTGAGGAGCTTGCCGTGCGAGCCGGTCTTGAAGACGACCAGTCCGTAGCCGAGGTCCTCCACCTCGATCGTCGGGTGCATCAGGTTGGTCCAGTAGCCGTAGGCGTAATCGACGCCCCCCAGGAACCACTGGTAGAGATCCCAATCGTGGACGGCCTGGTTGATGAAGACCCCTCCGCCCTCGTAGTTCCAGGTCCCCCTCCAGGCGCCGCTGGCGTAGTAATCGGTGCCCCGCCAGTGGAAGGCGTTCAGGTAGCTGAACCGGATCTCCCCCAGCTCGGGGATCACCCTCTCTTTGATGAACCTGTTGGCCGGCTGTGTCCTCCTGTTGAAGATCACCTCCAGCTTGACGCCGTTCCGTTTGGCCGCCTCGATCATCTCGTGCGCCTCGCCCACCGTCATGGCCATCGGCTTTTCAACCAGGATGTGCTTTCCGGCGTTGGCGGCGGCTATGGCCATGGGGGCGTGCAGGTAGTGTGGGGTTGTGATGCTGACGATGTCTATCGATTTGTCCTCGACGGCCTCCCTGTAGTCGAGGTAGACCTTGACGCCGCCGCATTCCTCGGCCCGCCG
>QNBQ01000398.1 GCA_003645735.1 Candidatus Poribacteria bacterium | reverse complement strand
GGACGGAAATCCCCCTCTCCCTGAGCTTCCTGGCCAGCAGGAAGAGCGAGGCCACGCCGACCCCTCCCCCCACGAGCAGCGCCAGAGCGATCGATCCGCCGATCCTGAACCCGTTCCCCAAAGGCCCCAGGACGTCCAGCTCATCGCCCTCCTCCGCCTTCGAGAGAAGCTCCGTCCCCCTCCCGACCACCTTGTAGAGCACCTCGAACCATCCCTCCCCCACGTCGTAAAACGAGAACGGCCTTCTGAGGAGGGGATCGGTCGAGCCCCCGATCTTGATGTGGACGAACTGGCCCGGCCTTATCTCCCCCCATCTCTCCGGAAGCTCAAGCCTCATCTTGAAGTGGCCGGGACGGACCTGTTCGTTCGATATGACCTTCACCCGCTCGACGCTCCTCATCGCCCCTCAGCCGTATCTCTCCAGGTAGGGTTCGAGGAACTCCTTGGCCTTGGCGGTCACCTCCCAGGCCTGGGGCCAGAAACACAGGTCTATCGTCCACCACTCGCCCTTGTATTCCGCATCCTCGACGATGGCCGGTATCACCTCGTCGAAATCGATCAGCCCCTCCCCGAACGGCCTGTGGGTGCTGGTCTCCCCGTCGTGAAGCGTCCCGTCGGAGTCGATCAGGTGGATGTGTCCTATTTTGCCCTTGAGCATTCTGGCGAACTCGGCCACGCCGCCCTTGAGCGTCTCCTTAGGCTCGGGCTGCCTCGCCCCCACCACGGCGCACATGTAGGCGTGGCACGTGTCGAACAGCACCGAGAAGTTCGGATGGTTGACCTCCTCAACCAGCCCTACCACTTCGCTCGGCTTGTTGAACATGAAGCCCGGCTCGAACTCCCAGACGACCTTCACGCCGAACTTCGAGGCTATCTCGGCGCACTCCCTCCACAGCTCGGCTATCCTCCTCCAGGCCGTTTTCCTATCGACGCCCGGTATCTCGGCGTCGGGCGGGCTGACCGTGTCCACCCTTATGGCCGGCGCCCCCAGGTCGACGCAGAGCTGGAGGTTCTTCTTGAACAGCTTTATGTAGGCGTCGTCCTTCAGCGCTTCGTCCGAGGCCGGGGGCGGCCCCGACCAGAAATCGGCGGCCAGACCCGAGACCTCCAGCCCGTTGACCTTTATGAGCGCCCTGAGCGCGTCCCGGTCGGCCTTCATCGGGTAATCATCCGGGTGAACGTGCGGCTTGAAGCCGGCCACCTCCACCCCGTCGAACCCCAGCTCCCCCAGCCTCCTCACGACGACGTCGAAGGGGATGGGGTTGCTCTCATACGGCCCGAAGATATAGGCCCAGCTGCCTATGGAGAGCTTGAACCGGCCCATCTCGGCTCCCTCCTTTCACTCGGCGGCCCTCATCGCCCAAAGTATCCCGCCGAGCAGGTGTTTCTGGAACCACTCCTCGCCCCAAACCTCCTTGAAATGGCCGAACGCCGTGTAGAAGACCCTCCCCTTTCCGTATTCGTGACACCAGGCCAACGCGTAGTAATGATCAGGCCTCTTCCCCTTCGATATGTCCACCGAGCTGTTATCCAGCTTGAGGAGCACGTGTGTCCTATCCGGCGACCAATCCCTGTGGACGTATACCTCCTCCTTCGTCCTGAAGGTCGGGGGGAGATGTCTGGTGGAGGGGTGGTTCGGGTCGACCACTATGACCGTTATCTCCTGCGTCCAGGGGTGGCCGTCGAAATAGCCGCCTATCATCCTGCCGTATTCGGGGAACTTGTAGAAGGTGTCGGTCGCGTTGTGAACCCCGACGAACCCCTTCCCCTGCTCCTTGACGAAGTCGATCAAGGCCTTCTTCTGCGACTCGTCCATCGGCAGCTCGCCCGTCGTGGCGAAGAGCAGCGCGTCGAAGTTCTTCAAATTCTCGGCGTTCACCAGCGAGCAGTCCTCCGTGACGATCGCCTCGAACTCGCCCGACTCCCTCCCCAGCTTTTGAACGACCTCGGCGGCGGTGGGGAGGTAGTCGTGTCTGAAACCCGCGGAATGGGTCAGCATCAGAAGCTTTCTCATGTTCAGAACCTCCGAACTAGAGGGTCGAATCCCATCTTGAGTATACCAGATCGCCCCGCGCCTTACAAGCCCGTCGATTAAACCTGTGTATTCCGCCATCGTCTAAGTTTGGCGACGGGAGAAAACCTGAGGCCAAGGGGGAGAGGGCCTTGTTGAAGGTTCTCGATAGAGCGATCATAAGGACGATGTTGGAGGCCGGGATGATCGGCCGGGAGGAGCACGACGAGATCGTGGCCAAGCTTGAAAGCTCCGGCGAGCCGGTCGATCTGGAGAGGTTCCTGGTGGAGGAGGGGTATGTCTCGCACAAAGAGGTGGAGCTCGTAAAGAAGAGCGTCGAGCTGGGGATACCGTGCATCAGCCTCAAGGAGGTGACGGAGGAGGACAAGGACGAGGAGGCCGTCTCCAAGATACTGCCCAGCTTCGCCCTCAAAAAGCGGGTCGTGCCGCTCAAGCTGGAGGGGAACACCTTGAAGGTGGCGATGGCCGATCTGAAGGTGGACGTCATAGACGACATAAGGCTGATAACCGGCTGTGAGGTCGAGCCGGTCTTGGCGCTCGAGGAGGAGATACAGGAGACGATCAGGAAGTTCTACGGCAAGACGGCCAAGGACATAATAGCGGCCGAGGCGCCGGTGGGGGTCGAGACGACCGAAGGGGTCAGGACGATCGTCGACTACGGGCTGAGGCCCGAGGATCTGGCCACCAACCCGACGGTGATCCACGCCGTAGACCAGCTGATAATAGACGCCGTCAGGGAGCGGGCCAGCGATATCCACATCGAGCCTTTTGAAAACGAGGTGGTCATCAGATACAGGATAGACGGCGTCCTTGAGCGGAGGCCCAGCCCGCCCAAATACCTGCAGCACGCCATCACCTCCAGGGTGAAGCTGATGGCCAACATGAACATCGCCGAGAGGAGAAAGCCCCAGGACGGCAGGATACAGCTCAGGATAGAGAGCCTGGGCAACCGCGAGATCGACATCAGGGTCTCGACCGTCCCGACGCTATGGGGCGAGAGCGTCGTGATGCGCATCCTGGACAAGGAGGCGATGTCCTACGAGCTGGAGGATCTGGGGCTTCTGGAGGACAACCTCCAGCAGTTCTACAAGATGATAAGCAAGCCGTATGGGATCATCCTGGCCACCGG
>QNBQ01000397.1 GCA_003645735.1 Candidatus Poribacteria bacterium | reverse complement strand
TCGTCCCCGGCATAACGGGGCTGCTTTTCAGGGATATGGCGCTGGTGGTCGTTTTCGCGCTGCTCTGCTCGCTCTTCGTCGCCATAACGCTCATCCCGCTGCTCTGCTCCAGGTTCCTGAAGGCGGAGGGAGGCGGCCTTCTGAGGAGGCTTTCGGGCTGGCTGCCGGCCCTGGAGAGGAGATACAGGAGGGCGCTGGAGTGGGCGCTCAAGCACAAGGGGATCGTCATAGCCGTCGTGGCGGTTGTCTTCGTCGGGACGATCCTGATGATCTACCCCTTCAGGCTGGTGGGGACGGAGTTCCTGCCGGAGGTCGATGAGGGGAGGCTTCAATTCGAGGTAAAGCTGCCGGTCGGCACCAGACTGGAGGAGACGGAGAAAGTCGTGGCCGAGATGGAGAGGGAGATCGAGAGGATCTGTGGGAAGGATCTGGTGGCGACCCTGACGACGATAGGGACCGGCGAGGGTTTGGCCGCGATGTTCAGGGGCGGGGCGGGCGAGCATATGGCGACGATAATCGTCAGGCTGACCGACCCGGGCGAGAGGAAGAGGAGCCAGAAGGAGATCGAGACCGAGATACTCAAGGCGATCGGCAATAAGCCGGGCGTGGAGGTCAAGGCCGCCATCAGCTCGCCCTACATGTCGGTCTTCGGCGGCGCGCCGATAGTCCTGGAGATCTACGGCTATGATAGGAGAAAAGCGCTGGAGATAGCCGACCAGGTCAAGAGGGTGCTGGAGGGGATCGAGGGCGTTTACAACGTCCACGTCGCCGTCGACAAACCGCTTCCGGAGTATCACGTGATAGTTGACAGGAACAGGGCGGCGGCGTTGGGGATGAGCGCCGCGATGATCGCCAACACCGTCCAGAGCTACATCCAGGGGACGGTCGCCACCAGATACAGGGAGGGCGGCGATGAATACGACGTGTTGGTCAGGTTGAGCGACGAGGATAGGTCGAACAGATCGGTCCTGGAGTCGCTCCTGATCCCCACCCCGATGGGCGGGCTCGTGCCGCTCAAATCGGTGGCGAAGGTCGTCAAGGCGTTCGGGCCGATAACGATCGAGCGCAAAAAACAGGAGAGATACATCCAGGTGACGGCCAGCTTGAGGGGGAGGGATCTGGGGAGCGTCGCCCGTGAGATAGGCGAGAAGCTGAGCAAGCTGAAGATACCCGCCGATTTCTCCATCGAGTTCGGCGGCTCGGCGAAAGAGCAGAGGGAGTCGTTCAGATGGCTGGCCATAGCGTTCCTGGGGGCGGTCTTCCTGGTCTACGCCGTCATGGCCGCCCAGTTCGAATCGCTTCTCGACCCGTTCATCATCATGTTCACCGTTCCGCTGGCGGTGATAGGGGTGGTCTGGATGCTGGCGCTGACCGGCACGACGCTGAACATCCTCTCCTTCGCGGGGGCGATCATGCTGGCCGGGATCGTCGTCAACAACGGGATAGTGATGGTCGACTACATCAACCTGCTGAGGAGGAAATACGGGATGGGCCTGAGGGAGGCGGTTTTGGAAGGCGGTAGGAGGAGGCTGAGGCCGGTTCTGATGACGGCTCTGACGACGATCTTCGGCATGCTCCCCATGGCGCTGGGGTTCGGGTCGGGCGCCGAGCTGAGGGCGCCGCTGGCGAGGGCGGTCGTCGGCGGACTGACCGTCTCCACGTTCCTCACCCTGATCTTCGTCCCCGTCGTCTACTCCGTCCTGGAGTCGCTCTCCGCCAGGATAAAGGGCGAAAGAAGCTGAGGGATTTTTCGCCCCGCGATCGCCCCGATCGCGGGGCTTCCCTTCACTCAAGCGAGATCAAGTTGTAGAGGATCCGATCGGCCACGGGATCTACGCCGAGGTTTTCGACCAGCCGAAGCGTCGAGAGGATTATCCGCCCGTGCCGATCGCGCGTCAATTTCGATCCCCTCGGATTTCCAAAGCCGGATCGGTTGTGTTATAATTAGGTTAGGAGCTTCTCGGGAGGCCGGCATGAGGGGGATCGCTGAGGAGCTGAAGAGGGCGCTCAAGCTGCTGGAGATCGAGGTCGCGAGGCTTAAGGAGGAGATCGAGCTTTGGAGGTCGAGGGCGAGATCGGCTTTGAGGGCCGGGAGGGAGGATCTGGCCAGGGCCGCGCTTGAGAGGGGAAGACGGCTGGAGGACATCGCCTCGGAGTATGAGGCGGAGATCGGAAGGTTAAGGGAGGAGCTGAGGAGGGCTGTCAGCGCCCCTTCAGCCTCGGCCGCCGAGGCCAGGCTCAAGATCCCATCGGCCTTCGCCGAATATGAGAGGTTGAAGGAAGAGGTGGAACGGATCGAAGCGGAGGCGGAGGAGCTGAAACGGGCGGGGATCGAGGTCGAGTTCAGAAGGCTTGAAGAGGAGGCGAAGGTCGAAGGGGAGCTGAGGAAGCTCAAGGAAAAGCTGGGGCTTTGAGGGGGGAGATCGGCTTTGGCCTTTGAAACGATCTTCGCTTGGTATAATCTCCCGTTCATCGCGCTCCTCCTCATGGTAGCTGCCTACTTGACGCTTCACCTTCTGGGATCGGATTCCCCCTCCTCCATGGACCTAGGAGATCTGGCCGTGAGCGTCGACGACGAGGAGGGGGATGAGATCTCGAAACACAGGGTTCTGGCCGGGGTGCTGAGGGGGCTGGGGATCGAGGGCGTTCCGCTTACGATGCTGCTGGGGGTCTTCGTCATATCGCTCTGTTTCGAGGGGCTGGCGCTGAACATCGCCTTGAGGAGGGGGTTTGAGGGATACAGGCCGTTCTTCTTCCCCGCAGTTCTGGGCGCCTCCGCCGTCATCTCGCTGGGCGTCGTCAAGCTGTTCGCCCTGGCCATAAGGACGATAACGCCCTCCTCGGCGGAGAGCCGCCCCTCCTACCGGAGCCTGGTCGGCAGGACGGCGAGGGTTGTGATCCCGACCGACAAGGGGGTCGGTAAGGCGAGGTTGGTCGACGGGGAGGGCAATCTGATAGACGTTTACTTCAGGGTCAAGGAAGGGGGCGAGAGGCCTGAGGAAGGGGATGAGATACTTCTCGTCGAGTTCGATCCGAGCGAAAGGCTTTTCGAGGCAGAGAAGTTCAGCATAAACCAGAACGGAAGCGAGGGATGATAAAATGGGCAAACTGATTGAGGTGGAGGTCGCCTTCCTCTCCGTGGACGCCAGATCGAACATCCCG
>QNBQ01000396.1 GCA_003645735.1 Candidatus Poribacteria bacterium | reverse complement strand
TGGGCATCGGGCGAGTCCGGATCCAGCTTGACGGCGTCCTCCAGGAGCGCTATCGCCTTCGGGTAATCCTTCAGGTAAAGCGCTAAGATCCCCCTTCTGCAGTAGTAATCGGACGGTCTGTATTTCTCTATCGCTCCGCTTTCCGGTATCTCCTTTTTAGGAAGCTCCTCATCCCGCTTCGCGGGATAACGCATGGTCTATCATCCCTTCCCCTGAAGCAGCTCCTTCAGGAAGTTTGGGAGCGCGAAGGCGGCCTTGTGTATCTCATCGTTGTAGTATCTGGTTTTGATGCCCGAGCTCAGGTATCTTTCGGGGTCGTAATCCTCGACCGGGTCGAGCCGCTTCGAGCAGAAGGAGAAGGCCCACATCCCCGTGGGGAAATCCGGCGTGAAGGCCAGGTATATCCTGGCGATCGGGAAGATGCGGCTCACCATCCTGTAGTAGTCGCCCAGAAAGATGTAATCGGTGTAGGGCGATGCGAGCTGGGCCACCGCTATCCCGTCCTCGCCGAGGGCCTTGAAGACGTTCCCGTAAAACTCGGCGTTGAAAAGCCCTATGGCGGGACCTCCCGGGACGGGATCGGTCGAATCTATGAAGATCACGTCATATGACCCTTCCGGAGCCCGCTTCAGGAACTCGACGCCGTCCTCTATGTGGATCTTCAGCTTCGGGTTCTCCAGCTGGCAGGCCGTTGTGGGCAGGTATTTCTTGCTGACCTCGATCACCTCCTCGTCCAGCTCCACCATCTCCACCTCCTCCACGTCGTGCTTGAGGACCTCCCTCGCCGCTCCGCCGTCCCCTCCGCCGACGATCAGAACCTTTTTCGGCGATGGGTGCAGGAACATGGAGGGGTGGACCAACATCTCGTGGTAAACGAACTCGAACTTCTCCGTCAGCATTATCATGCCGTCCAGCAGCAGCAGCCTGCCGCAGGTCTCCGTGTCGAGCACGGCGATCTCCTGGTATCTGCTTCTGCCGACGTATAAGGTCTCCTTGACCTTGAACTGAAGCCTGACTTTGTTGTGCTCCTCATAAGCCCAAAGATCCATCAACATCGCTCACACCTCTACGACCTGTTGCTGATAGACCGGAGCCCCCTCCAGCTCGAGGATGCCCCGTTTTATCTCCATCGGGAGATACCTCTTGGCCTTGAGCTTCTCGCTGAGGAACTCGAAGGCCTTCCAGGGATCGACGTTGCTGCCACAGGTGAAGAGGTCGACGGCAGCGTATCCGTATTCGGGCCAGGTGTGTATCGCGAGGTGGGATTCGGCTATTACGACGACTCCGCTTACGCCGTGGGGGGAAAAGGCGTGGAAGACATCCTTGAGGATGGTGGCTCCGGTCAGCCTGGCGGCTTCCAACATGTAACGGCGGATCAGCTCGACATCGTTGAGAATTGTTCTATCACATCCATGGAACTCAACCAGCAGATGCCGCCCCAAGGAGGTAACCCCCTTTTTTTTCATCTCTCATTCCTCCCCTATGTGGATTTAGGCAGCCTAAGTCATGCTCACACCCCTCTCTCGGCGCTTTTAGCAGTCAATTATGATAACAACTTGGGGCCTTTTTTGTCAACTTCGGCTGGATTTCGCGCTTCCGATCTGTTATATTATTTACGGGCTTTCGCATCGACGACAAACGGTCGGAGGGGAGAGGATGCGGGAGATCGTGGGGTCGGTCACGGCGGTGGAGGGGGTCAGCGCAAGCGGCGTTTCGGCGGGGATAAAGGGCGATGGGAAGCCGGATTTGGCCCTGATCTTCTGTGAGAGGCCGGCCGCGGCGGCGGGGGTCTTCACGACCAACCTGGTCAAGGCGGCCCCCGTCCTGCTTTCCCAATCGAGGGTGAAATCGGGCAAGGCACAGGCTATTGTGGCCAACAGCGGCAACGCCAACGCCTGCACCGGCCCGGAGGGTTTCGAGGACGCCAAAAGGATGGCCCGGATAGCCGCCGAGGAGCTTGGGATCGATCCGAAGCTCGTCCTGGTGGCTTCCACAGGGGTCATAGGCGTCAGGCTCCCGATGGACAAGATAGAGAAAGGGATAAAGGCGGCTGTCAAGGCGCTCAACCCCAAAGGCGGGCATGAGGCGGCCAGGGCGATCATGACGACCGATAAAGTCCCCAAGGAGTGCGCGGTGGAGCTGGAGGTAGGGGGTGAGAAGGTCAGGATCGGCGCCATAGCCAAAGGGGCGGGCATGATCAGGCCGAACATGGCCACGATGCTCTGCTTCATAACGACCGATGTTGACATCGAGCCGGAGATCCTCCAGCGCGCCCTAAAGGAGTCGGTCGACCGATCCTTCAACAGGATAACGGTGGACGGGGACATGAGCACGAACGACATGGTTTTAATCCTGGCCACCGGCTCCGCCGGCAACCCCAAGATCTCCTCCCCTCAGCAGGAGGAATACGCCCGGTTCAGGGAGGGGCTGGATTACGTGACGATGAAGCTGGCGAGGATGATCGTTGAGGACGGGGAGGGGGCCACCAAGCTGATAACGGTCACGGTCAAAGGGGCGCGCGACGAGAGGGAGGCGGAGATGGCCGCCCGCGCCGTGGCCGGGTCGCTGCTGGTCAAGACGGCCATGTTCGGGATGGATCCGAACTGGGGGAGGGTGGCGGCGGCCCTGGGAGCATCGGGCGCAGTCTTCAACCCGGAGCAGCTCGACATATGGTTCGACGACGTCCAGATAGTCAAGGGAGGCGTGGCGACCGATTACGATGAGGAACAGGTCAAAAGGCTCCTTTTCAAAAACAACATCAGGATAACCGCCGACCTCAACGCCGGCCAGGCCGAGGCGACGATCTGGACCTGTGACCTGACGGACGAATACATCAAGATAAACGCCCATTACCGGACATGACCCTTATCAAAGGTGGGCGACATGGGCGAGCTTAAGGAGATGAAAGGGCTGATGGAGCGGGCGGGGATTTTGATCGAAGCCCTCCCGTATATCAGGAAGTTCCGGGGCAAGACGATCGTGATCAAATACGGCGGGGCGGCTATGGTCCAGGACGATCTGAAGGAGAGCGTCATACAGGACGTCGTCCTGCTGAAATACGTCGGGATGAACCCGGTGATCGTCCACGGCGGGGGGCCGATGATAAGCGAGATGATGAGGAGGTTGGGGAAGGAGGCGGTCTTCGTGAACGGGCTGAGGGTGACCGATGAGGAG
>QNBQ01000395.1 GCA_003645735.1 Candidatus Poribacteria bacterium | reverse complement strand
TCAGTGTCCCGCGCGTGTGCTGGGCTATAAGCTCTTCGAAGCTCAGGCTCTTTCTTGAGTGATCCACCTCGCTCCTCACAAACTTTATGAGCTTATCGAAACCAGGGGAATGTTCCTCATCATGACAGCTCATGCACACACTTTCTCCAACTTTCCCTTCTATGTTCTCCTTCATCGGGTTAAGGAGATGTTTCCTTCCCGGCCCGTGGCAGCTCTCGCATCCAACCCCCTCAAGCTTCTCGTTTCCCTCCACACCCACCTCATAGCCGCTTTCGTATCCATACCCGGTGGTGTGGCATCTGAGACAGTCCGGATGAAAATGTCTGTTCCTCCGAAGCAGCGCGTTGAAAGCTGTGGCGTGCGGGGTCTGAACCCAGCTCTCATACTCCTCCTGATGACACGACCTGCACTCCTCCGAGCCGATATATCTGTTTCCCCCGGGCAGGGGTTTCCTGGCCGTCCTGAGCCTCATCTTCCCGATGACCTCCCTGTAAAACCCATCTATCTCATCCCTCACCTTCCCATCCTCCGGCACCTCATCGTCCAGAACTACCTGGCCGGTTATCCCCTCCAGGGATCCTTTCCTGATAGCTATGAACCCTATCCCCTCGCCTTTGGGAGCCGAAAAGAGGAGCTTGGCCCCCTTCACCTCCCCCAACTCCCCGCGCCGCGAGGAGATGACGTAATCCACACCCCTCGTCTCTCCGAGGGCTTCTTCCACCCTCTCAGCGGGGAGATTGGTCAACAGGATGATCACATCCGCTTTCCCCCTCAGATCGCCCAGAGGGAGCTGCTTGATCGGCTCCCCTTCGGAGAGGCCGGTTATCCCAACCCTGATCCCGCCCAGCTCCTTTACCAAAAATGGAGTTGCCCCCTCAATGTTCGCCGACACCAGGTTGAGAGGGGATCGGGAGAGGATGGGGAACTCATCCCTCGATGGACAGACCGCGTCGTATCCAAGCTGTGCCATCAATTTCAGATACTCCTCCACCCTGAGCTTATCGAGCTCATCCTCCACCTCCTCCGCTATCCCCCCCGCGTCCAGGAGGAGGGTTGGCAGCATGCTCCTGGCATACCCGATCAGGGCGGCCCTTCTGGCCATTCCACCCGCCTGGCCGGCGAAACAGCCGCATGTTTCCAGGTATCCCCTCGTGTCGCCCGTGTAGAGGATGGGGAGGGAGAAATCCCCCGTCTCGATGAGCGATTTGAACTCCTGAAAGCTCATCCCCTCCCTTTTTACGCTCTCCTTCTTAATCCTCTCGACCTTGCCGAGCCTCATCCTCTCCCTCAGCCTGGGGTATAGGATGGGGGATATGAGCAGGACGGTCACGCCCATTGAGACAAGCAGATACCTCATCCACCTCATCTCATCGCTCCCCTCATCAGCTCTATCAGTTTCAGCAAGAACGGCCCTTTGAAGAGGACTGTCAGAATCAGCCCCGCCAGTATGAAGGGGGCGAAGGGCAGCGATCTCTGTATCACAATCCTGTCCCCGAACTCCTTGAAATGCCCTTCATCGGCCAGCTTTCTGAGCCGAGCTATCTCCTCCGAGGAGAGCCCCTCGGGGGATGGGGAGATGATCACCTCTCCGTTAGCCTGCCTTGATGAAGCGCTTTTCCTGTAAACCACCTTCCCCCTCTCCTCGACCTTCACGATCTTTTCAGCCGGTATCATCCCCTCCCGCAGTTGATAGATGGAAACCGGCTTTGAGAGGGTCAGCCAGTCGAGGCTTAAAACGAAATATCTCAAGAAGAAGCTCACGATGAGGTAGATCCCCACGATTATGAGCGATGACCTCAAAATCGAGCTGAAAAGGGAGGGGAACGCCAGCAACAGGCCCACAAACGGTGGGAACAGGAGCGCGTAGACCGCATATCTGCCACCGGGCAGGTATCGATCGGCCAGCTTGTTGAGGATGTAGTAGAGGAAGATGACGAAGGCGAGCCTTCCAACGCCGCCGAGCCTTATGCCCAGAAGATAGTTGAAGAGGTAGAAGAGACAGCTCGAAAGAGCCAGGAACGAGAGGAGGTTGAGGATATACAACCCGATCCCCCTGGGGAGGGAGGGGGATGAGACGATCGACCTGATGGCGGCCAGCTTCTGTTTTCTTTTGCTTTTGATCAAGGCGAGCGAGAGGGCGAAGATGAAGTAGATGGAGAGGATGTTAATGATGAGGACTGCCGGCGGGAAGCTGAGCCTGGTCGATCTCGGAACTGCCTCGAACAGGGAGGGTGGGAGGATCATGGACAGGCCCCATATGAGCTTTGCATCGCCTGGGGCGAGCGCTCCAGCCCAGAACATGAGGAATGAGATCGCTCCTCCTCCCAGGGTGATTCCCAGGGCCGATTTAACCGTTTCGACGCCGATCAAGGCGTAGATAATCTGTGCGAGCACGCCGCCCCAGATCAGGGGAAAGGTGCAGATGTTGTATATCCTCCCCTCCTTCAGGTCTGTGTATGAGGCGTATAAGCTGCCTAAAATGGCGAGAGAAGTTATCAGGTATTCATAACCGCTCATCGCTGGACTCCCTCTCTCTTTATCATCCCCCACATCAGCCTTCTCAGATCAACCGAGGGCGAGATGGAATACCGTGCATACCTCGGATCGAAAAGGTCAGGGTTTGTGTTGCAGCCCTCCAGTTTGAGCTGCCATTTTATCTCGCCCTCCGGCGTCATGAAGAAGATATCGAATCCATCGATGCTGCCCTTCCTGTTCGATGAGAAAGCTATAAGCCGCCCGTCCGGTGTCCAGCAGGGATATAAATCGTGTAAAGGATGCCTCGTCAGATTCCTAACCCCTCCCCCCTCCAGATCCATGAGGTAAACATCGAACTGATAGCTCCCCTTCATCCTCTGATGCTGTGAATCGAAGACGAGCTTCCTCCCATCAGGTGAAAGACTGATCCTGAAGACGCCCGGCGGCGGAGGGGCTAGAGAGACCAGCTCCCTGACCTCCCCGGTGGATACATCTGCCAGGCAGAGTCTGCTGCCATCCCTCGAGATCGCGGCGAAGAGTAACTCCCTTTGGTTTCTCCAGGTGACACAGTTGGCGGAGCTAGTGCCCCTCAGATGGGAGATCTCGCCCGTCAGGAGGTCTGCGATGTATATGCCCCGGGGCATCCTGCCGGAGATGAAGGCGAGCTTTCTTCCATCAGGGGACCATGCCGGCGCCCTATCGGGGGCGGGGT
>QNBQ01000394.1 GCA_003645735.1 Candidatus Poribacteria bacterium | reverse complement strand
ATCCGATCTCCTCCTGATGGGGAGGCGGATCGTGAAGGAGGTCCCCATGCCCACCTTGCTCTTCAGCTCTATCCTCCCGCCGTGCGCCTCGATCACCTGCCGCGTTATGGCCAAGCCCAGCCCAACGCCCCCCTCCTTCTCGCGGGTCGTGAAATACGCGTCGAACACCCTGGGCTGGATCTCGTCCGGTATCCCCACGCCCGTATCCCTTATCTCGATCGCCGCCCACTCCCTGAACCTGCCGATCTCCCTCTTCGTCGTTATGTAGATCCTGCCGCCTTTGGGCATGGCCTGGATGGCGTTCTGAACGAGGTTGTAGATCGCCTGGCGGATCTTGTCCTTATCGATCGGGACGTCCTTCAGCTGGCCGCAATACCTCCTTATGACGTCGACCTTCGCCTCGGCCAGGGTCGCGTTGAACTCGGCCAGAACCTCGTCTATCAGCTCCTCGACGTCGGTCGGCTCGATCGCCAGCTTGGGAGGTCTATTTAGCGTGAGGAACTGCTCCGTTATATCGCTGAGCCTCTTGACCTGCTTGTCGATCAGCTCGAGGCACTCCCTGGCGTCCTCCAGATCCTCCCTTTCGACCCTCTCCCCGGCGAGTATCCCCTTGAGGTATTGGACGGTCATGGCGATCGAGTTGAGGGGGTTTCTGATCTCGTGTGCCACCCCGGATGCCATCCTGCCCAGCGCCTCTATCCGCTCCTGATGCGCCCGCTTTATCTGCCTGATCATGCTGGCCAGCCTCAGGCTCACCCTCCCTATCTCGCCCTTGGCGTAGGATTTGATCGGCACGTCCAGCTCCCCCTCATCGGCTCTCTGTATGATCTCCACCAGGCTCTCAAGCGGCCTGATCACCATCCTGGTCGTCAGGACGTTCACGAGGAAGGCGAGCAAGATGCTCGTTATAAGCACGTAAGTCAGGTGTATCAGCCTCAGCCCGCTGAGGTAGTTGGCTATATCGGGCGCGGCGATCAGTATCTGGATCAGCCCTTTTTCTATCAGTATCTCCTCCCTCCCGAACTTCGCCGAGCTGGCGTAGGGGATGATCACCTCCGTCACCCACTGGTCGTGATATTTCGCCAGCCTGTATATCCGCATCCCGCCCCTGGCTATCTCCTCGTAGCCCGCCCTGTCGATGTTGACGATGTTCCCTATCTCCCAGCCGGTGAGGCTCGCTATGATCTTCCGGTTTTCGTCGGTGACGTTCACGTCCACGATCTCCCCCTCGACGCCCATGCTCTTTATCAGGCTCCTCAGCTCCCTGGCGATCTCCTCCGGATCCGACAGCCCCTCCACCGTCACCCTCACTATATCGGCTATGTCCCTGATCAGCACCCCCCTCGCTATATCCTTCATCTGCCCCCTGATCCTGTCCTTCCGCAGCTTGATGTCGTCGATGATGAAGAAGGTGGCCATCACCGTTATGATGAACAGGTTGATTATGAGGTTGTATTTCCACTGGAGCCGCATTTCGTCAACACTCTCCTCACCGCTTCCCTCCATCCGTTTCTAAGCTCGATCCGTTTCACCTCATCCATTTTCGGGGTGAAAACCCTATCGACGGCGTGTAGAGATCTCAATTCATTGATCCCTCCCCACACGCCCGCCCTCAGCCCCGCCAGATAGGCCGCCCCGATCGATGTGCACTCCTTATGTTTGGACCGCTCCACCCTGATCCCGAGGAGATCGGCCTGGAACTGCATCAGGAAGTTGTTGGCCGACCCGCCCCCGTCCGCCCTCAGCCTCTCAATTTTGATCCCCGAATCGGCCTCCATCGCCTCCAGCACATCTGCGGTCTGGTGGGCTATCGCCTCAAGCGTCGCCCTGACGATGTGTTCTCTGCGCGTCCCCCTGGTTATCCCCAGGATGGCGCCCCGGGCGCGGCTGTCCCAGTAGGGGGCGCCCAGGCCGGTGAAGGCGGGCACCACGTAAACCCCTCCGCTGTCCTCCACGCTCAGCGCCATCTCCTCGGTCTGTGAGGCCGACTCTATGATCCCAAGCCCGTCCCTCAACCACTGGACGGCGGCCCCCGCGATGAAGACGCTCCCCTCAAGGGCGTAGATCGGCTCGTCGCCCAGAGCGCAGGCCAGGGTCGTCAGAAGCCCGCGCTTGGACTCGACCGGCTCCGACCCGGTCACCATCATCAGGAAACACCCCGTCCCATATGTGTTCTTCGTCTCCCCCCTCTCGAAACAGGCCTGGCCGAAGAGGGAAGCCTGTTGATCGCCCGCAACCCCGTATATGGGGACTCCCTTAAGCTCCTCCGGTTCCTCCACGACCCCGTATTCGGCGGAGGATGGGAGGACTTCGGGCAGCTTGACGCCTTCAACCCCGAAGAGCTCTATAAGCTCCTCATCCCACCTGAGCTTGTGGATGTCGAACAGCATCGTCCGGGAGGCGTTCGTGTGATCGGTGGCGTGGGCTTTCCCGTCCGTGAGCCGCCATATGAGCCAGGAGTCGATCGTCCCGAAGCGCAGATCGCCCTCCGGCCTCAGCTCCCTCAAAAGCCAGGCCAGCTTGGTCGCCGAAAAATAGGGGTCGATGACTAACCCGGTCTTCCTCCTCACCAACCCCTCGAAACCCTTTTCCCTCAGCTCCTCGCACATCTCCGCCGTCCGCCTGCACTGCCAGACTATAGCGTTGTGGACGGGTTTGCCCGAGCGCCCGTCCCACAGCACGGTCGTCTCCCTCTGGTTCGTGATCCCGATCGCTCTGATCCGATCGCGGCTCACGCCCGTCCGTTCGAGCAGCTCCCTTACCAGCCTCACGACCCCCTCCCAGATCTCCTCAGGATCATGCTCCACCCATCCGGGCCGGGGGTATATCTGCCTCAGCTCGCCGTAGGCCGAGCCACAAACCTCCCCCTCACTATCGACTAACAGGACGGTCGTCCCGGTAGTCCCTTGATCGATCGCCAGGATGTATTCCCCGCTCATCGCCGCTCCTCTTCAAGCCCCCTCTCGAACTCCTCAATCGACTTGCAGAGGATAGCGCGTTGGTGAAGGAACCTCAACTTGGCCTCATTGTCAATCTTCTCCAACACTTCGATCACCCTAACAGGTACCTCCCCGAACCTAAGCCTCAGCGCTTCCAGTATTAACGCTTTGGCTTCTTCCACTTTACCTGCTCTTAGACCCTCCTCAACGCCCTTTTGGAACCCTTCTTTGATTCCTTCTCTGATCCCT
>QNBQ01000393.1 GCA_003645735.1 Candidatus Poribacteria bacterium | reverse complement strand
TCGCTTTTGCCCCTGATGAGCGCCATCTTGTCGAAGCCGCCCAGAAGCAGTATGTCCTTGCCGAACCTCTTCCTCAGCTGGACCGGATCGCTCCCCGCCCTCACCTCGACGGGGAACATGCAGTTTATCCCCGCCTCAAGCCACAGCCCGGCTATGTCGTTTATGTTGCCGTCACAATCGGTGTAGACGATGTCCACCCCGTGCCGGTGAAGCAGGTCGGTTATACGTTTGTAGCGGGGCACGAGCAGCTTCTTGAACATGGCCGGGGAGATCATCGGCCCGTTGTTGAAACACATATCCTCCCAGCCGGCGGCGAAGTCATACTGAACCGTCTTGAGCGCCCTCTCTATCGTGTGCACCACGAGCTCGCATATCGTCTCAACGATCTCCTCGACCAGCGCGTAATCATCGTATAGCATCAGCGAAATCCTCTCGAACCCCATCCAGTTCCTGGGCCACCCGTAAAGTGAGCCGATGTTAATCCCGACCGGGTAGTCGACGTGTCTCAGCCGCTCGGCTATCTCGTCCCAGTTTTTGGGGTATCTGGCCTCGTCGTCTATCCTGAGCCTGTCCTTGAACCTCTCCCAATCCTCCCTGCTTTCGACGGGGAATTTGATGTATCGAGGTATGGTCGATTTGCCGTCCTTGAAGACCTCGCATATGACCCCGTCCGTTCCCTGGACGATCAGCTTATCGCCCTTGTCCTCGAGGACTTTGTGCTCGAACCCGTAGAGCCATCCCACGTTCGGCCCGACGGTCGCCCTGGGGTCAAACCCGAAGAACCTGTTCGCCTTGGCCTCGTTGTTCACCTCCTTGGGCAGGCCCTGTTTGTGCCATTCGCTGAGGGTCTCCCTCCAGTAGCCGAACTCGTAGTGGGGTATCCTATCGACGGACTGGTAATGGAACACCCTGCGCCACCTCTCCTTGGGCGTCATGGGCGTCCCCTTCCAGCCCTTTATGCTCTCCCGGGCCATAGCTCGCCTCCTTTTACGATTCGGTCACCTCAACCTCTTCCTCCTGCTCCTCCGGGGCGGCCTCCGCCGTCACCACTCTTTTTGCGGAGATCATCTCCCTAAGCTTCGATTCGATCTCATCGGCTATCTCGGGGTGATCCCTCAGGTATTGCTTGGCGTTCTCCCTTCCCTGGCCGAGCCTGACGTCGCCGTAGGCATACCAGGAGCCGCTCTTCTGGATCAGGCCGGTCTGAACCCCGAGGTCCAGCAGATCGGCCTCCCTGGAGATCCCCTCTCCGAAGATCAGCTCGAACTCGGCCGATGTGAAGGGCGGGGCCACCTTGTTCTTCGTCACCCTGGCCTCTATCCTCCTGCCGATCACCTCCTGGCCCGATCTGAGCTGCTCCTTTGTCCTCAGCTCTATCCTCACGGAGGCGTAGTATTTCAGCGCCCTGCCGCCGGTTGTGGTCTCGGGCGTGCCGAACATCACCCCTATTTTCTCGCGCATCTGGTTTGTGAAGATGACGCACGTTCTGGTCTTGTTGACGGCGGCCGTCAGCTTCCTGAGCGCCTGTGACATCAGCCTCGCCTGAAGCCCCACGTGCGCGTCCCCCATATCCCCCTCAAGCTCCGCCCTGGGGACCAGGGCGGCCACCGAGTCGATGACGATCACGTCGACGACCGAGCTTCTGACGAGCGTCTCGACTATCTCAAGGGCCTGCTCGCCGTAGTCGGGCTGGGAGATCAGGAGGTTTTCAAGATCGACCCCTATCCTCTGGGCGTATATCGGGTCGAGGGCGTTTTCGGCGTCGATGAAGGCGGCTATCCCTCCCCGTTTCTGAGCCTCGGCGATTATGTGGAGGCAGAGGGTCGTCTTTCCGGAGGCCTCCTGTCCGTATATCTCCGTTATCCTTCCCCTCGGTATCCCTCCGACCCCCAGTGCCATGTCCAGGGCCAAGGAGCCGGTGGGGATCGTCTCGACGGGGACCACCTGGTCCCCCCTCAGCCTCATTATGGCCCCTTCGCCGAACTGCTTCTTAATTTGGGCTATCGCGCTTTCCAAGGCCTTTTCCTTGTCCATCTCCATGGCCCTAACACCTCGCCTAAGCTTAGGTTTTGGCAAGCTTAAACTCCTTTATCCTCGTGTAGATCGCCCCCTTCGGGTCGAGCTGGCTCCTAATCAAGCTGAACCCCTCGACCTTGACGGGGGCGATCGAGGGCATCTTGAAGGAGGTCAGCTGTTCGGTCAGGTTTGATGGCGATTTTATCCTGGCCAACGTCAGATGGGGGACGAACGGCCTGTCCTCCCTTTTGAATCCCAGCTTCGCCATAGCCCTCTCCACCTCGCCGGCCAGCTTCCTCGTCTCCTCACCTCCCTCGCCCACCCCGACCCACAACACCCTCGGCCGCCTCGGGCTCGGGAAGACGCCCACCTCGGAGAAGGAGATCGTGAAGGGCGAAAAGTTGGCCGCCACCTCCCCCAGCGCCTCCGATATGCTCTCTATCATCTCGGTTCTCACATCGCCCAGGAACTTGAGCGTCAGGTGGATGTTGCCGAGCTTGACCCAGGAGGCGCGGGCGATATATGGCTTGAAGGACTCGCCGATCTTTATAAGCTCCTTCTGAACCTTTTCGGGTATCTCTATGGCGATGAAGGCCCTTATCGTCGCCATATCTCCCTCCTGAGCAGGTCTATGGCGGCCTGGGAGATCCGCTGTTTCATCGTGGGCTTATCGCCTATCACCCTGATCTCCCTGCAGATCGTCCCGTCCGGTTTGGCGAGGGCGATGTAGCTCAGCCCCACGTCCGATTCCGAGAACCCCTCCATAGGCTCAAGCAGCGCCGTTGCGCTCAGCCCGTAGGTCGCGCCGCTTATGCTTTTGGCCCAGGAGGCGAGCCTTTCGGCCACATCGGAGCTCACCACCCGACCCACAGGCCCCAGGGCCATCTCGACGGATCGCCTCGAGGCCAGGACGATCCCCCCGACCAGGAACCTCTCGCTGCCGTCGACCGAGGCCATCCTGTTCACGATCGCCCCGCCGGTGGTCGTCTCGGCCACGGCCACCGCCTCGCCCCTCTCAAGCAGAAGCCCGCCGGTCACCTCCTCAAGCGTCTGGGGATCGATCCCATAGATATTGTCCCCCAATCTGGAGCGTATCTCCTCCTCCACGCCCTTTATCAGCCTATCGGCCTCCTCCTCGGAGGCGCCCCTCGCCGTTATCCTGACCGTCACCTCGC
>QNBQ01000392.1 GCA_003645735.1 Candidatus Poribacteria bacterium | reverse complement strand
CTCTCCGCCCCCTCCATCGCCCCCGTTCTTTCCCTCGTCGTCCGCTCCATCCGGCTCATCCCCTATCAGCCTGTCGAGCAGCTCCTCCAGGTCGGGCGGCTCCTCGAACGGGTCGGATCTGATCCTGTGGGGCAGGACGAACGAGGCGGCCTCCCTCACGTCCTCCTCGCATACCTCCTCCCTCAGCTCGTAGGCGGCTATAGTTCTGGCGCATCTGGCGATGAGGATATCGGCGCGGTGGCCGTCGACCCCGGCCTCCAGGCATATCTTGGCTATCAGCTCCAGCATCTCGTCCGATACGCTCACCCGGGGCAGCATCTCCCTCGCCCTGATTATCCGCTCCCTCAGCTCCCTCTGCTTCGGCTCCCACCTCCTGCAGAAGCCCACCGGGTCGGACTCGAACTCCTCCACAACCCTGATTATCCTCTTCCTCTCCTCCACATCCCCGCTTCCCCTCACCTCCACGCTCAGCCCTATCCTGTCCAGCAGCTGTGGCCTGAGCTCCCCCTCCTCCGGGTTCATCGTTCCCACGAGTATGAACCTGGCCGGGTGCGCCACCGATATCCCCTCCCTCTCCACCACGTTTACGCCCATCGCCGCCGCGTCCAGCAGCACGTCGACCAGGTGATCCTCCAGCAGGTTTATCTCGTCGATGTAGAGTATCCCGCGGTTGGCCTCGGCCAGCAGCCCCGGCTGGAGCGCCTTGATCCCCTCCCTCAAAGCCCTCTCGATGTCCAGGGTTCCGACGATCCTGTCCTCCGTCGCCCCCAGGGGCAGATCGACCACCTTCATCTTCCGCCTGATGACCGGGAGCTTCTCGCCGGATTCGGCCCTCCTGGCGCACGATTCGCACTGGAGCGATCTGTCGGTCGGGTGGCAGTTGAAGGGGCAGTCGGCCACGACCTCTATCTCGGGCAGGAGCTGGGCCAGCGCCCTCACCGCCGTGGATTTGGCCGTCCCCCTCTCGCCCATTATCAGAACGCCCCTCAGGTTGGGGTTTATCGCGTTCAATATCAGCGCCTTCTTCAGCCTCTCCTGCCCGACTATCGCCGTAAACGGCAGGACGTATCTCATCCCGATCCCCGCTGATGTTATTCTCTCGGGAATAATAGCACAAAGAATCGGCCTCGGTCAAGCCTCGATCCATCTTCGCCCGCGTCCATCGAGTTGAAAATGGGTTTGGGGGTATGTTATAACTTAAAGTAGCTCGGGGAGAGGAGGTGCGCCGTGGGGCTGAAGGAGCGGCTGTTTGAGGACATGAAGCGGGCGATGAAGGAGGGGAACAGGTCGGCGGTCAACGCCATCAGGATGACGATAAATGCGATCAAAAACAGGGAGATCGAGCTGGGCAGGGAGCTGAGCGACGATGAGATCGCCCAGGTGATCGCCTCCCAGATCAAGAAGCGCGAGGAGGCGATAGAGCAGTTCAAGCAGGGCAACAGATGGGATCTGGTGACCGAGGAGACCAAGCAGGTCGAGCTGTTGAAGGCCTATCTCCCGGAGCAGCTGTCGGAGGAGGAGCTGGAGAGGATGATCGACGAGGCCATCAAGGAGGTGGGCGCCACCTCCCCGAAGGATCTGGGCAAGGTGATGAGGGTCATCATGCCCAGGGTCAGGGGGAGGGCCGACGGGAGCCTCGTCAACCAGATGGTTCGGAGGAAGCTGGGGGGATGAGGGGGGAGAAGCTGATCCTGGTCGTCAGCAGCGACAAAAAACTGAGGGAGTCGATCTCCTACGCGATCGACCAGGAGGGGTATAGGATCGTCCCCGTCTCGAACCAGGTCGAGGCGCTGAACTGCCTCGATCGGGAGGAGGTGGACGTGGTAGTCTGCGAGCTGAAGGCGCCCGGTGTGGACGGGCTGAAGATACTGGACGTGGCCAAACGGAGGAATCCGGAGGCCGGCGTCATCCTCGTGACGGGCCAGAACACGATCGACGTGGACGTGGCGGTCAAGGCGATGAGGGCCGGCGCGGACGATTTCCTCACCAAGCCGGTCAACCTCGAAAAGCTGAGGATAATCATCGGCAGGGTGCTCGAGAGGCAGGAGCTGATCCAGAGGAACAGGGAGCTGCAGAGGAAGCTGGACGACAGGTGCGAGCAGATGCTGACGGGGGTATCCGAGGCGATAAGGTCGATCAGGGAGAAGATCAGGGTCGTCGCCCCCACAAACGCCACGGTGTTGATCGAGGGGGAAAGCGGCACGGGCAAGGAGCTTGTGGCCAGGGCGATCCACCTCAACAGCCCCCGCCGGGACAAGCCCTTCGTCGCCTTCAACTGCGCCGCCTTGAACGAGGGGATAGTCGAAAGCGAGCTTTTCGGCCATGAGAGGGGCGCCTTCACGGGCGCCCACAGAACCAAGCCCGGCAAGTTCGAGCTGGCCGACGGCGGGACGCTCTTCCTGGACGAGATAGGCGACATGGATCTGAGGATACAGGCGAAGCTGCTGAGGGTCATCGAGACGAAGGAGTTCGAGAGGGTCGGGGGAACTAAGCCGATCAAGGTGGACGTCAGGATCATCGCCGCCACCAACAAGGATCTCGAAAAGGAGGTCAGGGAGAGGAGGTTCAGGGTCGACCTCTACCACAGGCTTAAGGTCGTCACCATAAGGATGCCCCCCTTGAGGGAGAGGAAGGAGGACATCCCCTTCCTGGTCGAGAGCTTCATAAGGGAGCTGGCCGCCGAGAACGGCAAATCGATCAAGGGGATAACGGGGGAGGCTTTAAAGGCCCTGATGAGGTATGACTGGCCCGGGAACGTCAGGGAGCTTAAAAACTGCATCGAGAGCGCCATTATCGTCGCCGATGGCGAGATGATCACCTTGGACGACCTGCCGGAGCACATCGTGGGGGATCGAAGCCCCAAGCCGGTGGCCTCGGCGCCCGCCGCGATCGAGGAGCCAGGGATCCGCCCCAACATCTACGTCGGCATGACGATGGAAGAGGTCGAGAGGGAGATGATCAGGGCGACGCTCATCTACACCGGCAACAACAAGGCGAAGGCGGCCAGGATACTCAACATCGGCAAAAAGACGCTTTTCAGGAAGATCAAAAAATACGGCCTCGATAATCTCTTCTGAGTTCAGGGGGAGATGTCCCCTATGGGCTGGCTTTCGACCTTTACATTCGTGCTCATCCCTTCCCTAGCCCTTCTGATCCTGATCTTCCTCTTGGTCAGGGTTATAGAGGGCAGG
>QNBQ01000391.1 GCA_003645735.1 Candidatus Poribacteria bacterium | reverse complement strand
GAGGAGAGGACGTAGACCTCATCCCCCTTGAGGGCCGCCACCGGCTTTGAAGCCGGGTTGAAGACGACGCCGACCGCTGTGGGGAGCGATCGGATGTGATCGGAGAAGGTCAAAAGATATACCCTCACCCCGAGCCTTTCCAACCCCTTTAAAACCGGCAGTTTGAGGTATGCGCTCCAGCTCTCGATCTCCTTTCGTCCCACCCTTTCCGGCTCACTTCCCCTGCAGCACCTGAAACACCAGTAAAACGGCCTGGCCTTCCTTTTGAGGCCTCCCTTTCGGAAAAGGAGCCAGATCGATTCGGCGGCGTTCAAGGTGTATTTCGAATCGAAGTTGAGCTGTCTTTTGCCCCAATCTCCCAGGATTCCGAGCCATTCGAGGGCGGCCGACACCTCGTCGGCCAGCCCCTCGGCCCTCCTCCTGCACTCCTTCCTCAGGCTCAGTCGATCGCTTCCCTCCGACGGCTTCAAGGACTCCTCGAGCGAAGGGTCGAAACCGTTCAGACAGGGGAGATACAGAACATTGAACCCGGTCATCGCCCGATATCTCAAGTAGACGTCCCTCACGAGCTTCGCCCTGAGCGTTTTTTGGGTCAAGCCGTGGACGGGGATCGGTATCTCACAGACGGTATACCTCACCCCGCCCGGGGTTTTCCTGGCCAGCCTTGAGCTTAGGCCCGCTTTCCGCCAAAACCTTAAGATCTCAACCTCCGCTCTCCTCCCCTTCACCTTCACCACCGCCCCGCTCCGCCTGCTCCTCCTGTGTCTCCCGTCTGTAGCGCCTCTCCATCTCCGCCAACAGCTCGAAATGCGTCTGCAGCAACGCCTTGTATTCGGCTATGAACCGCTCCCTTAGATTCTTCAACCTTTCGATCTCCTCCCTTATCCTCTCGGCCTCCTCCTCCGCCTCGCGGATGATCCTTTCCGCTTCAAGCTTTGCGCGCTTGATTATCAGCTCGCTCTCCCTCTGAGCTGCTATCTTCGTGCTCTCCTCGAACTTCTGAACCGATATCAACGTCTCCCTCAGGCTCTCCTCCTTCCTCCTGTATTCCTCCAGCTTCTCCTCCAGCTCGGCCACCTTGTTCTTCAGCATGGCGTTCTCCCTCGTCAGCTGTTCGAAGCTAGCCGCCACAAGCTCCAGGAAGCTCTCGACCTCATCCGGGTCGTAACCCCTGAAGACCTTTTTGAACTCCTGTTGATATATGTCCAAAGCCGTCAGCATCTAGCCTCCCCTCCCCCGCTTCGGCTTCAAAACGCCCTGCCTATGATCCTGCTTATCGTCACCAGGATGATCACGGCTATCAGCGGGGAGATGTCCACGCCGAGCCGCCTGGTTATCGGCCAGATCGCCCTCCTTATCGGCCTGAGGATCGGCGAGGTCAGCCTGGTCGTTATCCCGTAAAGCCTCCTCACGGTCGGGTTGAACGAAGCGACGGCCACCCAGGAGAGGATGGCGTCGGCGATCAGTATCCAAATGTAGACGGTTATCAGGGTCTGGATCAGGCTGACGATCGCGCCGGTTATCATGGCTTTCAGCTCCCGAGCTGTTTGGCCCTCTCGGCGGCCCTTTCGACGGCCCTGATGATCGCCGCCCTCACCCCGGCCGACTCCAGCTCGAAAAGGCCGGCGGCGGTCGTGCCTCCCGGCGAAGTCACCTTAGCCCTCAAAACCGCCGGATGCTCGCCCGTCCTCCTGGCCATCTCCGCCGCCCCCAGGACCGTCTGGACGGCCAGCGACCTGGCCTCTCGACGGCCCAGCCCGAGCTTCACGCCCGCCTCCTCCAGGCCTTCGATCACCAGGAACACGAAGGCCGGGCCGCTGCCGCTCAGGCCCGTCACGGCGTCCATCAGCTCCTCGCCTACTACCACACAGCTCCCCACCGATTCGAATATCCTCCTCGCCAGCTCCAGATGCTCCTCCCTCGCGAACCTCCCCCCGCATATCGCGGCCGCCCCTTCCCCCACCGTCGCAGCTATGTTCGGCATGACCCTCACGACCGGCATCTCCCCCTCGAAGTAACCCTCGAGCGTCGCCGTCCTCACGCCGGCGGCTATCGAGATGAGGAGTTTGGGGGGCTTCAGATGGCGGGCCAGCTCGGGCAGGATCTCGGGAACGTTCTGAGGCTTGGCCGCGTAGATCACAGCGTCCGAAAGGGCGGCAAGCCCTTTGATATCCCCGGCGTCCCTCACCCCGAGCTCCCCGCACAGCCTCCTCACCCTGGGGCGGTCGATGTCGTGGATGGCGATCTGATCAGGCCGGAACAGCTCCGCCCTCAAAACCCCCCTCAGTATCGCCTCGCCCATGTTGCCGACGCCCAATATCCCCAACCTCATCCCCTACCCCCTCGGCCCGAAGATCGCCCTGCCTATCCTGACCATATCGGCCCCCTCCTCGATGGCCACCTCGAAATCGTTGGTCATCCCCATCGACAGGTGCCTCATCTCCACGTTGGGCAGCTTCATCCCCTCGACCCTCTCCTTTATCTCGCGGAGCATGGCAAAGCAGGGCCGCGCCTTTTCGGGATCGTCGACCAGAGGGCCGATCGTCATAAGCCCCAAAACCCGCACGTGCTCCTTTTGAGCGGCTATCTCCATGAACCCCTCCACCTCCTCCGGTTTGAGGCCGAACTTCGTCTCCTCGCCCGACGTGTTGACCTGGACCAGGACCTCCACGACCTCCCCCCGCTGGGCCGCCCTCTTCTCCAGCTCCTCAAGCAGCCTGACGCTATCGACCGAGTGGATCAGGTCGAAGATGTTCAGCGCCTTTTTGACCTTGTTCCTCTGCAGATGCCCGACCATGTGCCACCTGACGACCCTGCCTATCCGGTTGAACTTCGCCTCGGCCTCCTGAACCCTGTTCTCGCCTATATCGGTTATCCCCGCCTCGATGGCCTCCTCGATCGCCTCGACGGGGAAGTTCTTGCTGACGGCGACGATCGTTATCTCGGACGGGTCCCGCCCGGCCCTCAAAGCCGCCTCCGCCACCCTCTCCTTGACCCTTTTAACGTTTGCCCTGATGTCGACCATCCCCCATCACCTCAACGCCTTCCTCATCCTCTCCATCGCCTCCTTAAGCCTGTCGTCCGGGACGGTCAGGGATATCCTGAAATACCCCTCCCCGTATCGGCCGTAGGCCGCTCCGGCGGCGACCAGCACGGCGCACCTCTCGAAGAGCATCGTCGTGAACTCTATCG
>QNBQ01000390.1 GCA_003645735.1 Candidatus Poribacteria bacterium | reverse complement strand
GTATAGGGTGAAGAAGCTGGGGATAGACGTGAAGGGCCTGAGATGAGGGCCTCCGCTCCCCTCTACAAAATTTGTCGATCGACCTACAAATTTTGTAGCTCGCTGAAAAACCGCGTCTCACCTTTGATTTCGCTCATCCGCCCCGGTCGCCTACGTTTTTTGTAGCCCGTCGGGGGGCGAAAAACGCTTGAATAAAGCTATTCCCGGGCTGGCATAGGGTTTGCTCTCGGAAGAGGGTGGAAAACCTTGGGAAAGGAGGTAAGTCGAAGATGTTCGGGCTGTTGAGGAATCGTAAAGGATTCACATTGATCGAGCTTGTGATAATCCTGGGAGTTCTGGCCGTTTTGGCCGCTATCCTGGTGCCGCTTGTGACGAGGTATATATCCGAGTCGAGGGTGACGGCTGCTAAAGCGGACTGCAAGTCGATAGCGACGGCTGTGACGGACTACTCAAAGGATATTGGGAAGCTGCCGGGCTGGGACTGGGATGACCACAATTATGTGACCCAGGTCTTCCTCACCGGAGAGGGCGCCAGCCTGCCGGATTATGACGACGATGATTGGGAAGGTCTCTCCACGAAGGATCTCTACAAATACTTGCAGACCTCCTCTGGCCTGAGCGAGGACAACGCTCCCTCCAGGATATTGAGCAAGTGGAACGGCCCTTATCTGAGGGTTAGCGATTCGTATGACCCGTGGGGCAACCCCTACATCCTCGTGGTCGTGACCGATTCGAACGGAAAGAAGGTCAGCAGGGTAGTGGTGCTCTCGGCCGGCTCGGATTCCACGATCGACAGCGAGATATCCTTGAGCGGCGATTTCATCACATCTATATCGATCAGCCGTAATGACGTGGCTTTTGAGATCAAATAAGATTCCCGAGAGGGGGTAGAAAAAATGCTCGGGATCATAAGAAGCCTGAGAAGAAGGCTGAGGAAATCCAAGGGTTACACCTTGGTTGAGTTGGCGGCCGTCACAGCGATAGCTGCCGGCCTTACGGCGGTCGTGTTGCCGATCGCCCAGCAGCAAATTAGCGAGGCGAAGAAAACCCAAGCAATAGAGGAAGCTAAGCAACTGGCAACTGCTGTGATGAGGTTTTGGAGCGATACAGGAAGTTTACCTAATGATTGGGATGCTGATGGGGACGGTTTCGAAACAAGCGAGTATGGAGCTGTGACAGTGCTCTACACTGGCACCGGCAGTAGCAATGAACTTCCAGCAGAAGATAGTGGTCTGACAAATAAGTGGATTTCAGGCACAAACAAAGCCAGCATAGCAAATTACTTACTGACAAATATCCCTGGAGCTAGTAACACTCCCGGATATACCAACTGGAATGGCCCATATTTGGGAACCGCTAAGGAAAAAGTCGCTCTCGATCCATGGGGGCATTGCTATCTGATCAATGTTCAGCCAGCAGACTCTATATCAACTCTGGGTGATGATCCAGCTACTGTTTCATACGCCATTTTCGTCATCTCTGCTGGCCCAGATGGGATAATACAAACTAATAGGCTACAAGCCGTGAACCTGTTCTCAGTTGCTTCTGGCAGTGATGACATCGTTGTCCGCATAAGGTGAGTCCGAACAGGCCAAGGGGCGTGGATCAGGTTATTCTGATCCACGCCTCCCTTTCCTTATTTGAAGCAAAGGGGTTGAGGTGTGGGTGAGGAAAAGGAAATCTAGAGGCTATACTCTAGTTGAGATGGCAGCTGTTACAGTTATAGCCGCTGGGCTCACAGCAGTTGCGCTGCCGATCGCCCAACAGCAGATCAGCCAGGCGAAAAAAGCAAACGCGGTGGAGGAGACGAAACAGCTGGGAACGGCCGTGATGAGGTTCTGGAACGATACGGGCGGTCTGCCCAACGCAGCGGATATAGACGGCGATGGGGATGTGGACGTCAACGATATGCCGATAGAAGTTTTGTTCACGGGCGTCTATGACCCAGTCAACAACATCTCAACCCTTCCAGCCGACAGCACCGGCACCTGGACGCCCGCCACCGTGCTGAAGATGAGCGTGATGAACTTCCTGGTCGTCAACGACCCAGACCTCGATGGTTTCCCTGATGACGCCTATGCTAACTGGGGCGGTCCATACATAGGGGTCGCCAAAGAGGAAACGGCCCTCGACCCATGGGGCCATTCCTACCTGATAAACGTCAACGAGAACTACCCTATAATCGTCATCTCCGCCGGGCCGGATGGGAGGATCGATACCTCCCGCAACCAGCCCATCAACTCCTTCACCGTCCAAGGCGATGACATCGTCGTCCGGATAAGATAAAATGAAAAGGGCATCGACCTCCTAAGGGGTGTGGGATGTAAACCACGCCCCCGTCTCGCGACATGATGGGGATGAAAAGGGGATCGAACGGGTATACGTTGATAGAGCTGGCCGTCGTCGTGGCCATAGCCGCAGCCATAGCGGCCGTGATCCTCCCAATGGCGATCCAGGAGATAAAGAAGGCCAAGATATCGACCGCCAGGGACGAGGTCAAACAGCTCACCGCCGCAGTCGCCAAGTTCTGGAGCGATACGGGCAAATGGCCCAATAGAACCGATCCGACGGGCGATGTGAACGTATACGTCCTCTACACAGGCGCCGACGACGGGCCCGACCCCGACCAGATCCCCGATAACTGGCCGATCGACGACACCGGAAACACCTGGCTCGAGGCCGTCATCGACGGAAAGGCCCTCAACATCTCCAAATTCCTGATCGGCAACCCATTCGACTTCCCAAAATGGGGAGGCCCCTACCTGGCGACGGCCGAGGAGGAGATATCGCTCGATCCGTGGGGCCACTCATACCTGATCCAGGTTCAGGAGAAGGAAAACGGAAACCTAAGGGCCATCTTCGTCATATCGGCCGGCCCGGACGGGATCATCCAAACCCCCCGCCTCCAGCCGATTGGAAGCTTCTCCGTCCAAGGCGACGATATAGCCCTCCTCATAAGGTGAGCGAAGGGATCCCAACTCCTTGCCTCGCCCCTCCGGTTTGGTGTATACTGATTATCGCCGTCCGAAAAGCTCCGCGACCGGGAGGAGACGATGAGCGAATCGCTGGAGGAAAGGGTTGCTAGATTGGAAGGGATAGTCGAGCAGATAAACGAGAGGCTCGCTCACATAGAGACGGAGCTGAGCGACCTGAGAAACGCCGTCAAGTCCGAGACGGATATGCTCAGAGGCGAGATGAACACG
>QNBQ01000389.1 GCA_003645735.1 Candidatus Poribacteria bacterium | reverse complement strand
TTGGTGTAGAAGTCCGGCTCCTCCAGGTATCTTATGGCCTCGATGATCTCCTCGGCAAAGAAGGTGGCCATCCCGGCGTCGAGGGCGGGGGCCAGGTAGGGGAGGTGGCATCTCTCCCTTACGGGCGGCGGTAACAGCCTCCTACAGATCTTCAGGACCTGTTCCATATCCCCCAGCTTTTCGACCGGTATGCCGAGGATGCCGTAGATGACGGGGAGGTAGTATGCTGTTTCGGGGAAGCCCACCGGCTCGTTGGGCCCCCACCTGTCCATCGCCTCCTTCCATTTCCTCTCGGCCCTCTCGACTATCTTGTATGCCCCTCTGATCGCCGCCGAGCAGATTATCTTCGACATCTCAAACTCCCCCTTTCTTTTACTCAAGCGCCCTTCTCATCGCCATATCAAACAGTATCCTCTCCCTGGCCTTATCGATTCCGAGCGCCTTCCTCTTCTCGTTTATGTGTTCGATTATCATATCGGCCATCTTCTTGGGGTCGGGCTCGAAGGCCCATCTGGCCTTCAACATATCCTCGAACTCCTCGAACAGCAGCTTGGTCAGCTTCTCGCTCCCCAGGGTTGGCCAGGTCACCCCGAAGACTGTGAAGACGCCGGATGCGACGAAGTATTGGCCGATCGATATGGCCTTCTCGGACATCCACTCCGGAGCGGCGCCGGCCACCGGAAGATCGCTCAGGTCGTCGCCCAGCCCTCCCTCCTTGACCATGGCCGTGGCGGCCATCAGTATCCTGGAGTTGTCCACGCAGGAGCCCATGTGCAGCACCGGCGGAATTCCGATCGTCTCGCACACCTCCCTCAGGCCGGGCCCGGCCAGCTCCAGCGCCACGTCCGGGTTCATGAGCCCCGCCTTGGCGCAGGCTACGGCGGCGCACCCCGTCTGCAGCACCAGTATGTCGTTCCTTATGAGCTCCTTCACGAGCGTCACGTGGGCCGAGTCGTGCGTCACCTTCGGGTTGTTGCAGCCCACCACCCCCACAACTCCCCTTATCCTGCCGTTTATGATGTTGTCGTTAAGCGGCTTGTAGGAGGCCCTGAACAGCCCTCCCAGAAGGTAGGCTATGGTCTCGTGCGAGAAGCCGGCCACAAGATCCATCCTCTCCTGAGGGATGAAGGTGTTCGGCCTTCTGTTGGGGAAGTTCTCGATCGCCATCCTGACGATCTCCTTGGCGCACTCCAGGGCGTTGTCCTCGTCGAACTCGACGTGTATAGCGCCCGGTATCTTGGCCTTGGGCGAGGTGGTTATGATGTGTGTGTGGAAGCACTGGGCGATCTCGGGCAGGGACTGCATGATGCACTGGATGTCCACCACCATCGCGTCCGCCACGCCCGTCGCTATGGCCAGCTCCTGGTGCAACATGTTTCCGGCAAGGGGAATGCCGTGTCTCATGAGGATCTCGTTGGCGGTGCAGCAGATCCCGGCTATGTTTATCCCCTTGGCCCCCTTCTCCCTGGCCAGCTCCTGAAGCTCCGGGTCCTGGGCCGCCAGCACGATCATCTCCGAAAGCAGCGGCTCGTGTCCGTGGACTATGACGTTCACCTCGTCCTCCTTGAGCACCCCCAAATTGGCGCTTCCGACCACGGGGACGGGCGTGCCGAAAAGCACGTCCTGAAGCTCGGTGGCTATCATCGACCCCCCCCATCCGTCCGCAAGCGCGCACCTTATCCCCTGAAGCAGCAGGTTGCGGTAGTCCATGTCGACCCCCATGTGGGTCCTGTGCATGACCTCCACGATCTCCCTGTCGACCCCCCTCGGCACCACGCCCAGGTTCCTCCACAGCTCCTGCCTCCTGAGCGGCGCCCTCTTGATGAACTGTATCTCGCCCTCCTGTTTTCCGAACTCGGCCAGCATCTTCTCGCCCACCTCGGCCGCTATCTCGTGGACGTCCCTGTCGCCGATCTCCACCTCGTAATCCATCGCCAGCTGATACAGCTTCTGGACGTCCTTGATCTCGTATCCCTCGACCTCTTTGTTGGCGACTTTGACGAACAGCTCGGCCACGGCCCTGGCGTGATCGGAGTGGGCGGCCGCGCCGCCGGCGATCATCCTGATGAAGTTCCTGGCGGCGATCGTCTCGGCAGTCGCGCCACAGACGCCCCTCTGGGGTTCTCTGCCGGCCGGGTTGATCCTGCAGGGCCCCATCGAGCAGATCCTACAACAAAGCCCTAAGGTTCCAAACCTGCACTGCCCCCCTTGCTTTTCGAGCCTGTCCCAGGCCGTGACGAGGTTCTCCTCCTCGGCCTTCTTCAAAACGGCCTGGACGGCCGTGTCTATGCTCTTTTCGGTTATATCGCGAGCCCTCATCGCTTCACTCCCCCTTGCTTGTAAGCTCGTCGATCGTCTCCCTTATCAGTTTCACCGCCTCGGGGTGGCGCATGATCAATATATCCGCCCCCGCAAGCAGCAGCAGCTTGGCCGTTACGGCCTCCATCAAAACCCCTCTCTTTTTGAGGTCGCCCAGCGTCGGCGCCTCTTCCTCCTTGAGCTTCGCCTCCTTCACCTTCCACACCTCTTTGCCCATGTTGCAGATCATCGGGTAGGCCAGCTTCTCATCCTGCTGGGCCAGCGCCGCTATCCTTATCCGCTCCATGACCGAGTATGTGTATTCGATCCCGTATCCCAGCCCTCCGACGGTGGGGTCGATCAGGATCTGGTCGTCCGGCACCCCCAGGTCGCTCAGCAGGATGTTGAGCTGCTTGGCCAGGTTTATGTCTATCGGGGTGGAGGCGATGGCGACGTGTTTGTAGGCGATGCAGGTGGCGCCGAGCTGTTTGTAGTTCTTATCCACGACGGGGCCTATTGCCAGCCTCCTGCCCTCACAGGCCTCGGCTACAAGCCTCAGCGTCTCGGCGTCCTTCTGATCGTCACCACACCCCCACACTATAACGGGCACGTCCACCGAGTCGACCACCTTTTTGACCGTCTCGACGGCCTCCTCGGCCGGCCTGTTCAGCGTGTTGGGGTCGATGCTGACGAGCTGAACCGCGATCATCTCGGCCCCGTAATCCTCGACGCACTTCTGCGCCCAGCCGGCCGGGTCGTTTATCACGTCCTTGAACGGCTCAAGGGCGGCCTCCGACCACTCCTCCGGGTCGACGTGGTCGTAGATCTCCATAGCGATCTTAGGCGGGTGGGGCATCTCCCCTTCGAACAGGTGGAACGGGTAGCAGCTCTCCCCGCCCACCGTCACGGC
>QNBQ01000388.1 GCA_003645735.1 Candidatus Poribacteria bacterium | reverse complement strand
TCATCCCGCCGCGGAGGATCCCCTCTCCCCTCGAGCTGAGCCAGGTGGACATCCTCGTCCTCAGGGATTACCTCCCCGACCGCGGGCGATCCGTCTTGAGGAGATGGGCGGCGATGGGAGGGGTGCTGGTGACGGTTCGGGGGTTTGAGGATCCCGAGCTGACGCCGGTGGAGGTCGAGGGCGAGTCGGTCGTCCGGCTCGAAGGAGATGGGCTGCCCTCGCTGAAGGGGAAGCGGGCGGAGGTGGCGAGGTGCAGGCCGAGGGATGGGGCGAAGGCGATCCTGACCGCCGGCGTTCCCCTGGCCTTTGAGAGCGAATACGGCGACGGGGCGCTGGTCTATCTGGCGTTCGACCCGTTCTCATCCCCGTTCAGCTCCCCTCAGACGTCGGTCGAGCTGTGGGAGCATCTGATCCGCGTAACGCGCCCGCCCATCAAGATGTATCGCGTCTACGACCCACAGAGGAGGTTTCAGAGGAGATTGATCTCGGCCTTGAGATCGGAGCTTAAGCCGAGGACAGCTCTTTATCTGGCGGGATCTATCGGGGTTTACCTGGGGATCCTCTCATCGGCGGCGTTTTTGGGGATCAAGCTGAGGAGACCGATCTCCCTGCTCATCCCCATCTCGATCGCCATCTCCCTCTCCGCCTGGCTGCTCATCCCCCGGCTCAACCCGGTAGGGATGAGATCGTTCGAGCTGGTCAGAATTTACGGGGATGGGACGGCGTTCAAGAGGAGATGGGTTGTGATCGGCTCCGCTTTCAAAGCCCCCCGATCGCTTGAGATCGGAGGGGAATCGGGGATCATCCCGCTCACCTCCGCTGCCCCTTCGATCCAGCTCGGCCCCGAGGGTAAGCCCCAGATGAGGTTGAAGCTCAACCCGTTCCTTCCCTCGGCTTTCTTGGAGGAGTCAGTGATCGAGCTTGGGCCGATGGATGTGAGGTTGGAGGGGGGAGAGGTCGTTTTGAAAAACGGGTTGGGCGAGGATCTGAGGGATTTGATCGTCTCCGGCTCCGGCAGGGTGGGTTTCCTGAGGGCGCTCGCACGCGGGTCGGAGGGGAGGGCGAGGTTGAAGGGGAAGCTGTCGTGTGGGGAGCTGAGGAGGCTGATCTCCGGGATCAAAGGGTTCGAGGGGGAGATCCTCAAATCGGCCTTGAGGGAGGGCGAGCTGGATTACCTGGTGAGGGGAGGGCTCGATTTCGTCTTAGCCGTGGGGAGGGGAAAGCTTTTGATCTACAGGCCGCTTTAGCGGAAATCCCACCTCGATATGCCGTATTTCTCCATCCTATACTGCAGCCTCCTCCTCGATATCCCCAGCAGCCTGGCCGCCTCCACCTGGTTCCCCTTCGCCTTCTGAAGCGCGGCGAGGATCAGCTGCTTCTCGACCTCCTCGAGCGAGATCCCCTCCTCCGGTATCTCTATCATGAACGGGGAGACCTCCCCGCCCGTCTTGATCTCCTCCGGCAGATCGTCCACATCTATCACATCGGACTCGCTCATGATGAACGCCCTGTGGATGACGTTTTCGAGCTGTCTGACGTTCCCGGGCCAATCATACCTCCTCAGCAGCGAGAGCGCCCTGGGGGTGATCCGCTTCGGCTCGGCGTTGTATTGTTCGGCGAACCTCTCGAGGAAATACTCGACCAGCAGCGGGATGTCCTCCTTCCTCTCCCGCAGCGGGGGGATGTGCAGCCTTATCACGTTCAGCCTGTAGTAGAGATCCTCCCTGAACCTCCCCTCGCGGACCTCCCGCTCCAGGTTTTTGTTCGTGGCGGCGATTATGCAGAGGTCGACCTTGATGGGCTTGACGCCGCCCACCCTTTGAAACTCCCTCTCCTCTATCACCCTGAGGAGCTTTGCCTGGAGGTTGGTGTCGATCTCGGCTATCTCGTCGAGGAAGATGGTCCCGCCGTCCGCCTCCTCGAACAGCCCTATCTTTCTGGTCTTGGCGTCCGTGAAGGCCCCCCGCTCATGCCCGAAAAGCTCGCTTTCAAGCAGGGTGGGGGGTATGGCGCTGATGTTCACGGCGACGAACTCCCCCCCCTTCCTTCTGCCGTATCTGTGGATCGCCCTGGCCACAAGCTCCTTGCCCGTCCCGCTTTCGCCCGTTATGAGGATCGTGTCGGGGCCGCGCAGGATTATCTTGGCCATCTCCCTGTATAGCTTCAACATCTTCGGGCTTTCCCCGACTATCCCCTCAAACCTGGGTATCTCCTCCTCCCTCCTCTCCTCCCCCCTCTCTATCTCCCTCAGCTTCAGCGCCCTCCTTACCTCCTCCAGCATCTTGCTCACGTCTATCGGCTTTTCGAAGTAGTAGAAGGCGCCCTCATGGGTGACCATCTCGACGGCGTCCTTAAGCTCGGCGTAGGCGGTGATCAGGATTATGGGCACGTCGGGATCGATCTCCTTCGCCCTCCTCAAAAGCTCCCTCCCCGACATCCTCGGCATCCTTATGTCGGTTATCATCAGATCGACCGGCTTCTCCTCGAAGATTCGGAGCGCCTCGTCGGCGGAGGCAGCCGTCTCCACCTCATACCCCTCCCTTTTGAGGATCTTCTTCAACATCAGCCTTTGGCTCTCCTCGTCGTCGACGACGAGGATCAGATGTTTCATATCGCATCACCCCTTTCGATTCCCCAGCATGTAATCGAGCAGCTCGAAGGCATATCTGATCTTGGCCTTTCGGATCGGCAGGGGGATTTTGTGCACCGCTCCCCCCACCTCGAGGTTGAAAAGCCCCTTGTAACCTATCTCCCTCAACGCCCTCAGGACATCGTCCCACTTCACGTTCCCCTCATAAGGCAGCAGGTGCTGGTCGCCGGAGCCGTCGTTGTCGGCTATGTGGGTGGCGACCAGTAGCCTCCCCAGGAACTTTATCGACCTGTATTGATCGAGCCTCTGGAGGTTCGCGTGCCCGGTGTCCCAGCAGACCCCGACCCGTTCATACCCCAGCTCGTTGATCAGCCAGGCCAGCTCCGTCGGCGTCGAGCCGAAGGCCCTCCTGCCCGGGACGTTTCCGTCCGAGGTGTTTTCCACGGCTATGCCCACCCCGTGTTTTTCGGCCTCGGCGCACAGTTCCCTGAAGCCCTCGACATTTCTCCGCCTCACCTCCTCGATCTCGGACTCGTCCTCGCCGAAGGGGAGCGTCCCGGGGTGGAAGACCACCCACTCCACGCCGAGCAGCCCCGCCCATCTTATCGCCCGCTTGGCCAGCTCC
>QNBQ01000387.1 GCA_003645735.1 Candidatus Poribacteria bacterium | reverse complement strand
GTCATAAGGTGGGTGAAGGAGAACACCCCTCCCGACGCGGTGGTGGTCAGCGAGAGGCCGCCGTGGGTCTACCTGCTTTCGGGTCGGAAGACCTTCGGCTTCCCGTGGGTTCCCAGGCCCGAGGAGGTGATAGGTTTCATACGTGAGATCGGCGCCAATTACGTCATCGCCACCCCGGTCACCTATCTGACGGGGCGCTATCTTTTGCCGGCTATCAAAAGCCGTCCGGATATGTTCGAGGAGGTTTACAGGAAAGGGGGAAACATAGTCTACAGGGTGGTCAGATGAAGGGGAAGCTTTTCTACAACGCCCGTTTTTACACCCTCTCCGACCCGCCCTTAGCTGAGGCGATGGCCGTCTGCGGGGGGAGGGTTTTGGCCGTCGGCGCCTTGGACGAGCTGAAGGGGATAGCGGGGAGGGGATGGGAACGGATCGACCTGGGCGGGAGAGTCGCCCTTCCCGGCCTCCACGACGCCCACCTCCACCTCCTCGGCTACGGGCTGAGCTTGGAGAGGGTCGACCTGAGCGGCGCGGGATCCCTCGAGGAATGCCTCCGGCTGGTGGCGGAGCGCGGGAAAACCGTCCCTCCGGGGAGGTGGGTTCTGGGGAGGGGATGGAACTACAACGCGTGGGCCGAAGGGCGGCTCCCCACCCGTTGGGATCTGGACCGGGTCCTGCCCGATAGGCCCGCTCTGCTCTCCAGCAAGGACGGCCACCTGGTCTGGGCCAACAGCCTGGCCATAAAGCTTGCGGGCATACCGGAGGATGCGCCGGACCCGGAGGGCGGGCATATCGTCAGGGATGAGAGGGGGAGGATGACGGGGGTCTTTCAGGAGCGGGCGGCGGAGCCGCTCTGGAGGGCGGTCCCCGAGCCGGATCTGGAGGAGAGGGTTCGCGCCCTGCTGCGAGCGCAAGGGAAGCTGTTGGAGATGGGCATCACCTGCGTCCACACCATGGAGGGGCGGGAGTGTTTCGAGGCGCTTCAGGAGCTCAGGCGCAGAGGGGAGCTTAAATTGAGGGTCGTGATCTACCTGCCCCAAAGCTCGATCGATCACCTGGCGGCGCTGGGCCTGCGATCCGGTTTCGGGGATGACCTGCTTCGCATCGGCGGGGTCAAGCTTTTCGCCGACGGGGCGTTGGGCGGGCAAACGGCGGCCCTCTTCGAGCCTTACATCGGGATGGGCGATTACCGCGGCATCCTGGTTCAGGAGCCGGAGGAGCTTGAGGAGGCCGTGCGGAGGGCCGCTGAAGCCGGTTTGAGCGTCGCGGTACATGCCATAGGCGACAGGGCCGTCTCGGTCGCTCTGGACGCAATAGAGTTGGCCTCATCGCGGATCGAAGCGAACCACCTCCGCCCCAGGATAGAACACGTCCAGCTGATCCGACCTGAGGATATGGAGCGGATGGCCAGGTTGAAGGTCATCGCATCGATGCAGCCGTCCCACGCCGTCTCGGATCGACCCGTAGCCGAGCGGTATTGGGGGGAGCGGTGCAGATGGGCCTATGCGTGGAGGAGCCTGCTCGAAGCCGGGGTCGTTTTGGCCTTCGGCTCCGACGCGCCCGTGGAGCCTCCCGATCCCTTTTTCGGCCTTTACGCCGCCGTCACCAGGCGGGATGAGAGGGGCGAACCTCCGGGCGGATGGCATCCGGAGCAGCGGTTGACGGTTGAGGAGGCGATCCGCGCCTACACCTGTTGGGCGGCCATGGCGGGCGGGACGGCGACCGGCGGACTTGAGCCGGGCAGATGGGCCGATTTCGCCCTGCTGCCCGACGACCCGTTCACCGCCCCGCCGGAGCGGTTAAAGGAGATCAAACCGGAGGCCGTTTACATCGCGGGCGAAAGGGTCTGGCCTGAACCGTAAAGCTCAAGCTGGCAACCTGAAAGCGCCGGCGGTCGGGGATCCGGAGCTCGGCTTTCGAAGGCCCGATCCCAGCTCCAGATCGAGGCTCGCCCTTGAAAAACAAGCTCACCCCCTTCAAGGCGGGAAGTCATCTGCTCGGCGTGTGAGAGCTCGCGAAGCTCGATCCTAGCGAGGATCCTCTCGTATAAAGCCCTCCTCCTCGCCTCCGATAACCCTTCCCTTTCGAGGGAGACCCTCAGAAGCTCAAATATCCTCCCCTTCATCGGGCGACCTCAGCGGCGTCCTCGGCATGAAGATCACCGAGTAATTCGGTTCAAGGCGGAGCAGTATGGGCGAAAGCGGCCCCCTCAGCTCAATGGAGATTTCATCCGCCCCCGTATGGCTCAGGTTTTCGAGCAACATCCCGGCGTCCACCACAACGGAGATATCATCGCCTTCCCGCTCGATCGGAACCCGACAGTCCGCCCGCCCCATCTCCTCCGACGCCGTTCGAATCCTCAAGGTTTCATCCGAGATTTCAAGCCTCACGGCCTTCGTCCTCTGAGGGGCCAACTGCTCGGCACATCTCAGAGCTGAGATCAACCTTCCCCTGTTCACCTTGATGACCGTGAGATTTTCATCCCCCTTAGGTATCGCCTCTCTGTAATCGGGATACCCTTCGGGGATAAGCCCGCAGCGGAGCTGGACATCGCCGAGATCGAAGATCACCTCCCTTTCGCTCTGGGCGATGTGAACCCGCTGCGACGGCAGGAGCTCCAGAACTTCGACGAGCTTCTCACAATAGGTGAAGGGGATGGCGTGCTCGGCTTTGAACTCACACCTCTCCTTCAACAGGTTTGATTTCCCCACCTGCACGATGGCCATCCTCACCCCATCGCAGCCGACCAGGGTGTATCCGTCATCCTCCAGCTCAAGCAGCAGGCCCGCGAAAAACCTGCTCTTCAGCGATGCCAGATCCCTTCCAACGGCGAAAAGCGTTTTCTTAAGGCCGTCGAGAAGCTCCCCGCTCTCCAGAACCGCTTTCCTCACCCCTTTCGGCTCCGCTCCTCCCTTTGAGGAGCGCCGATCAACCGATCTGCCGAACAGCGAGAAGGTTTTATCAGGCGCGGAGATGGAAAGAACATCGCCACCCTCATCGAATCTTAAAACCACTTCGGCCTGACCGATCTCCTCCGAGATCGTTTTAAACGTCTCCAGTGGCGTGAAAAGCGTTATCCTCCCCTCCTTTCGCACCTCCGCCGGGATCCTCGCCTTTACCGTCATCTCGTCGAACGTCGTCTCCAAAACGAGGCTCCCATCGACCCCTTCCAGATAAAACCTCTGCTCCGGGCGATGGGTGTCGACTATTTGCGATGATTTG
>QNBQ01000386.1 GCA_003645735.1 Candidatus Poribacteria bacterium | reverse complement strand
GGGGCGAGGGAGGGTATTACGGCAGGATATTCCTGAACGTTAGGGGCAGGGAGCCGGAGGGGGTTGTGCCGCCGGAGGAGTATGAATCGGTCAGGGACGAGCTGAAGTCCAAGCTCGAAGCCATAACCGATGAGGAGGGGAACCCGCTTGGGACGGTCGTCTACAAGCCCGAGGAGGTCTACAGGAGGGTCAGGAACATACCCCCCGACCTGATCGTCTACTTCGGTAACCTGACCTGGAGGTCGCTGGGAAGCGTGGGGTCGGGGTCGATCTGGTCGCACGAGAACGACACCGGCCCCGACGACGCCAACCACGCCCAATACGGGCTTTGGCTGATGACGGGCGGAAGGGGGGAGAGGAGGGATATGGACATATTGGAGATCCACAACCTCGTGATGGAATTCCTAACCGGCTGAGCGGAGGTGTGGGGATGGAGGAGAAGAGAATCGTGAGGATACCGGCCGACATATACGAGGAGATCGAAAAGCGGCTGCCGGAGTATGGGTTCGATACGGTCGACGAATACGTGACCTTCGTCCTACAGGAGCTGGTCTACGGGGAGAAGGAGGACGAAGGCCCCGTCTTCTCGGAGGAGGAAGAGGAGAAGATCAAGAAGAGGCTGAGGGATTTGGGTTACATAGAGTGATCATCCCGCAGCGGGGTCGAAATCTTTGAGCAGCTTGATCTTATCGAACCCTTCTCTGACAGCGTTGAAGAATTCCTCGTCGGCCGTCCAAAGCTCGCATCCCAGGATCTCGGCCAGGCCGAGGTAGTAAGCGTCATACGCCGTCGAGAGGCCGAAACGGGTGGCTATCTGCTCCACAAAGCCAGCGCTTTTTCGCTGTGAACTTCAAATGCGACAAGCGCCACGATAATATTCGCGTCAACGCAAACCAGCTTCTCATCCATCCCTCTCCTCCCTCATTCGTCTTATCTCCTCGACACAGCTGGGCATTCGACCGTATTTGCGACACAGCATCTCTTGTAAGGCTTTGAGGCGTCTCACGCTCTCCATCCGTTTCCTCCTTTTGAGCTCAAGCCTAGTGGCCTCGGCGATGACCCTGGATCTCTCGCCGGGCGGTATCAAACGCTTGACCTCTTCCCACAGCTCCCTTGGAAATACCAAGGTGACCCGAACCGTATCCCTCATGCATTTAATACTAGCTTCGTCCATCAAGGCGTAAGTTTCGGGGACAAAGCGCTTTCCGATCTCCTCCCCTTGTCAACGGAAACCGGCTTCTGATACAATAACCGTGACCAAAAAACCGGTCGGGAGGGTGTCCTTTGTTGGAGGAGAGGTTGCGGAAGCTGGAGGAGTTCCGTTCGTTGGGCGTGGAGCCTTATCCCTACAGATACGAGGTGGACAGCTACGCCGCCGAGCTTCACGAGAGGTTCAAGGATGTCCAGGAGATCCCCGAGGGGAAATACAACGTCTCCATCGCCGGTCGGATAATGACCAAGAGGGATATGGGCAGGGGAGGGTTCGCCCATATCCAGGACTCGACCGGCAGGATACAGATATACGCCAGACAGGACGTCCTCGGAAAGGAGAGATACAAGATCTACAAGAAGCTGGACGTCGGGGATATCATCGGGGTCAAAGGGTATGTTTTCAGGACGAGGACGGGCGAGCTGACCGTTTTGGTTCAGGATTTCCAGCTGCTTTGCAAGTCGCTGAGGCCCCTCCCCGAAAAATGGCACGGCCTGAGGGATAAGGAGACCAGATACAGGCAGAGGTATCTCGACCTGATCGTCAACCCCGATGTGAGGGAGGTCTTCATCAAGAGGACGAAGATCATCAGGGCGATAAGGGAGTATCTCGACTCCAGGGGTTTCCTGGAGGTGGAGACCCCCGTTTTGCAGCCGATCTACGGGGGAGCGACCGCCCGCCCCTTCGTCACCTATCACAACGCGCTGGACATGAAGCTCTACCTGAGGATATCGGACGAGCTTTACCTCAAAAGGCTGATCGTGGGCGGTTTCGACAAGGTCTACGAGATAGCCAAGGATTTCAGGAACGAGGGGATGGACAGGTTCCACAACCCCGAGTTCACCCAGATAGAGATCTACCAGGCCTACGCCGACTACACCGACATGATGAGGCTGGCCGAGGACATGATCTACACCGTGGCGATGCGCGTTTTGGGGACGGCCAGGATAACCTACCAGGGGCAGGAGATCGACCTGACCCCGCCGTGGAGGAGGATATCGATGATAGAGGCGATAGAGGAGGAGAGCGGCATAAACGTGATGGAGGCGCCCGAGGAGGAGATGTTGAGGGTGATAGAGGAGAAGGGCGGGAGCGTGAAGGGCAAGCCCACATGGGGTAAGATCGTGGCCGAGCTTTTCGAGCTGTTCGTCGAGCCGAAGCTGGTTCAGCCCACCTTCGTCGTCGATTTCCCCGTCGATATCTCCCCCCTGGCCAAGAGGAAGAGGGGGGAGCTGGGCGACAGGCTGGTGGAGAGGTTCGAGATCTTCATAGGGGGGCTTGAGCTGGGCAACGCCTTCAGCGAGCTGAACGATCCGTTGGATCAGCGCAGGAGGTTCGAGGAGCAGATGAAGCAGAGGGAGCTGGGGGATGAGGAGGCGCACGTGATGGACGAGGATTTCATAAGGGCGTTGGAATACGGGATGCCCCCCACCGGAGGGCTCGGGATAGGGATAGACAGGCTGGTGATGCTGCTCACCGACAGCCCGTCCATAAGGGACGTCATCCTCTTCCCGCAGATGAGACCCGAAAGCCGTGAAGTATGAGCTTTTCATCGCCCTCAGATACTTGACCTCGCGGAAAGGCCACTCCTTCATATCGGTCGTCAGTCTCTTCTCCGTCTTGGGGCTGATGATCGGGGTGGCCACGGTGATAGTTGTCATAGGCGTTTTGAAGGGGTTCGAGGACGCGATCAAGGAGAAGATGCTGGGGGCGGAGCCGCACATCATCATCTGGGCCCAAGGGGCGGACGCCTTCCCGGATTACGAACGGGTGATAAGCGAAGTGGAGGAGGTGAAAGGGGTCGTCGCCGCCTCCCCCGCTGTGGTGAGCCAGGGGCTGTTGCAGAACGAGGAGGGGGACAGGAGGATAGGCGTGATCGTCAAGGGGGTGGATCCGAGCCGGGAAAACAGGGTGACCAACATCGAGAGGTATCTCTCGGGGCCGCTCGATTTCAACCCGGAGATGGTTGAGGAGGCGAGGGAGAGGTATAAGGGGAGGTTCACGATAAAGGG
>QNBQ01000385.1 GCA_003645735.1 Candidatus Poribacteria bacterium | reverse complement strand
CCCTCTGCCCCGCCTCCATCCACCTCACCAGCGTCTCCAACGGGAACCGTTCGCCTCCGGGCTGGCAGATCTCGTATCCGCCGCCTACCTTCCGGGGATGTCCGTAGCAGTTCCGGATCAGCCCGTCAACCCCTCCGATCAGCGCCCATCTGTGTATCCGCAGGTATTCGTGGGCGTCGCCCCCTATGCCCGCCGAGCAGATGAAGACCGGCACGTCGCCGATGATCTCTTTGGCCATCCTCGCGTATCGGGCGAGCCACTCCCCGTAGAACCAGACCCGGAACTCGTCCTGAAGGTCGCCAGCCGCCTCAAGCTGTCTGAGCGATTTAAACGGGAAAAGGGGGGACCTCCCGAGCCTGCGGCAAAGCTCGTCCAGCTCCTCCTCACCTCTAAGCTCCACATCCTCATCGGTGAACGGGTGGAGCGGCAGGAGCCACTCGACCTCCTCAAAGGAGGGGTAATCGGTTCCCATAAGCTCGTTCAATTCATCGATCGATTTGAACCGATGCTTCAGCCACTCCCGGTAGGCTTTGAGCGCGATGGGATCGCTCGTCGCATCGAGATAGCCCTCCGCCGTCAGGAGGCTCACGCGTCCCGTGTTGATCTCGTCCGCGAACATCATCCCCCTGAGGCCGTCCTTAGCGTAGGCCTTGCGGAAGGCCTTCAGGCTGTTCCGGTAATGTTCGATGATACCCGGCTTCCAGAGGGCCGGTATGGAGCTGGGGCCCAGGTTCGGAACCTCGTCCAACAGAACCCAAAGGCCCAAAACAAGACGGAGATCGGCGGACCGCGGCAGCTTGAGCCGGTCGAACCGCACCAGATACCCCATCAGCTCCTCGGGGGAGGGAAGCGGCTCCATCGAGCGGAGATGTTCCGTAACGTCCCACATCCTCCCCATCTCCAGATCGAAAAGCAACGCCTGCCTCCTTACGACCTTCACCTTGTTCCGCTCAGCCGGGTGGAGGGGGACGGCGATCTTCACCTCGACCGGCCCCTCATACCCGGCCCGCTCGGTCAGGCTCACGACCGTCCTCAGGAAGGCGTTGACTTTGTCCTCGTCCCTCTTTATCCTGTTCCCGTATCGCCACGGCTAGAGGGTGTTCAGGATCGCGTAGTAGGTTGCGCCGGCCCTCTCCAGCTCGTCGGTGTATTTGTCGACCTCCTCCACGATCTCCCTGAGCCTCTCCGGGTCGTCCACCATGGCCCAATCCTCGCTGGGGCAGACGTTGAACTGGGTGAACCCCATCCGGACCATCTCCCGAACCGGCCCATTCCCTGTAAACCCGTATCGGACGTAGGGCTTCCCGTCCCAGTAAAGCAGATGGCTTTCGTCGATTTCCCATCTGTGTCCCCGGTAGATACCGTGGGAGCGGGTCATCGTCCCACCATAACCGACCGAGAACGAGATCAAAACGAGCACAGAGATGAATATTGAAACGCGAGCGATTGGCATATCTTTCACCCTTTGCATGTCATGCCCTGTTTTCCCCGTTGTTCACGATCCTTATTCTACCCCGCCTCAAGCATCCCCATCAAGAAGCTGAAGTTCGGGCTCTTGACCATGGTCATTGACTATGGTAGTAAAATTGCCGCCAGCGCGGAGGAGGTGATGATAAAGTGGAGCGCGGTCAGATCTCCAAGTTCAAAGCGATGTGTCTGGCCCTGCTGGATCGGGTTAAGCGGACGGGGCGAGCCGATAGCCCAGCTCCTCCCCCTGAGCGGCCGGCCTCATGGCTCGGATCTTTCCGGGGCACGGCCAGAATCATCGGGGATATCCTCAGCCCCGCCGCGGAGGAGGAAGAATGGGAGGTTCTAAATCGGACGATCCCGACATTACCGAACCGATAGACCCGCATACCAGACCGTCCCGTATTCCCTCCCGATCCTCAGGACGTAGATCGTCCGGGAGCTTTGAGTCCAAGCTTCGACCCGCATCGGATCTCCCTTCGGGAGTCCGTTCCCGTCGAGAGCGTGGAAGCGGAACGGGGGCGCGTCGGCGGCCCGCCTCAGACATATCTCCCCCTCCACCGGCTCGATCAGGATGGGAGGCCCGCCCCATCGATCCGAGATGCTCGTCCGCTCCTCGTTCCAGACCATCCCCGTGTTGGCGCAGCGGGCCGCCGCGACGATGAGCAGCCTGTCCGATTCGGCGATCGGCTTCCCGTCCATGCTCGCCACGCTCACGGCGCAGAACGGCGTTTCGACCTCGATCGCCACGTCCCTCAGCTCGATCCTCCTGCCGCCCAGCCATCCTATGGCGGCCTGAACCCTCGGCGTGTTTATCCTCAGGATGCCCGTCCGCTCACCCCTCGCCTCCCAGATCAGCTCGCCCGTGTCGCTGACGATCTCCCCTTCGGGCTCGCGGAAATCGATCTCATCGGCGCGGGTGGTCCGCTCGGCGTCGAACCTCTCGACCCTGAACCTGTGAACCAGCGGCAGCAGCGGCGAAAGCTCCCCTTCGGTGAAGAACTGAACGCCGTAGCGCCTCTCCTTCAAGCTGTCGAAAACCCTCTCGACGCTATACGAAACGGTCACGAGCCTCTCCGCCGGCCTGACGGCGCCGGTCAGGAACAGAACGGCCGCCGCCGGCATCTGGCAGAGCTTGACCACGTCGTTGCAGATGTCGAAATACCCGGTCACGACGTTCCCGCTAAGCTCCCGTTCGCCCCAGCGGTGGATGAAGGTGTAGAAGTAAACGGCGTCCCAATCCTGAAGCGCCGCATAGGCGGCTATGGTCAGCGGCGCCTCACAGCCGTATTCGTTCGGGAACGGGTGGTTGTATTCGCTGACGGTGAACGGCTTGCCCAGGACGGACGATCGGCACAGCCTGGCGATCGTCGACTCGCGCGGCTCATCCAGCATGGGGGTGTTCTCTATGAACCAGTCGGTGCGAGACCAGGGCTGATGCGGGAAACGTGGATGCTGCCAGTAGGCGTGGCAGTCCATCAGGTCCATGAAGGATTGCGCCCAGAGGCTGGGGAGGCCGTAGTTGTGGTTCGTCCCGACGATGAGCGCCCGAACGCCCAGCTCCTCCCGTAGGAACCGATACATTTCGAGGAAGTATCCCTTCTCCAGCTCGAAGTAGAAGAGCGCCTCGTCCCTGAACCTGGCCTCCGTGTAGCTCCCGAACTCCTCCGGTTGCAACCTGCGAACCGTCCCTTTCCACGGATCCTCGTCCTCCCTCAGCCCGTAGATCGGCGCCTCGTGCAGAATCACGTCGTCT
>QNBQ01000384.1 GCA_003645735.1 Candidatus Poribacteria bacterium | reverse complement strand
CGAGCTCTTCGTGAAGGGGACGGGCGAGACGACCGATATCGTCGAGAAGGAGATGTATACCTTCATCGACAAGGGCGGAAGGAGCGTGACGCTCCGGCCCGAGGGGACGCCGTCGGTCGTCAGGGCCTGTCTTGAGAACGGCCTCTTCGGCCAGCTGCCCGTCCTGAAGCTGTCATACATCGGACAGATGTTCCGATACGACAGGCCCCAGGCCGGCAGATACAGGGAGTTCTGGCAGATAGGCGTCGAGGCCTTCGGCAGCGCCGACCCGTCCATGGACGCCGAGGTGATCCAGCTGGCCTACCAGCTGGTGACCGAGGTGGGGCTTAAGGGGATCTCGCTAGAGCTGAACAGCATCGGCTGCAAGAGATGTCGCCCCCGCTACGTGGAGGATCTGAGGGAGTTCGGCAAGCGGCACGTCGACGAGCTGTGCGGCAAGTGCGTCGAGAGGATAGAGCGCAACCCGATGAGGCTGCTGGACTGCAAGGAGGAGAGGTGCAGGATAGTGATGAAGGAGGCGCCCGTCATACTGGACTATCTGTGCGACGAGTGCGCGGAGCATTTCGCCAAGGTCAGGGAATACCTCGATTTGCTCGACGTCCCCTATGCCGTCAACCCGCGGGTCGTGAGGGGTCTGGATTACTACACCAGGACGGTCTTCGAGATAACGGCTGAGGGGCTGGGCGCCCAGAACGCCGTGGTGGGCGGCGGCAGATACGACGATCTCGTGGAGCTTATGGGCGGGAAGCCCACCCCCGCCCTGGGGTTCGCCGCCGGGCTGGACAGGATAGTCGCCTCGCTCGAGGCCCAGGGGTTCGAGTTCCCGATCGATGAGGGGATCGACTGCTTCATAGCCGTGCTGGGCCGCGAGGCGAAGCCGGTCGCGCTGAAGCTGGCCACATCCCTCCGGAGGGAGGGGTTCTCGGTGGAGATGGAGCACCTGGGCAGAAGCCTCAGGGCGCAGATGAAGACCGCCGATAAGCTGAAGGCCAGGTTCACGGCGATGATAGGCGAGGACGAGCTTAAGTCGGGGAGGATCACCCTGAGGGATATGAAAAGCGGCGAACAGAGATCGGTTGAGGAGGGGGAGATCCCCTACATCTTGAGAAGGGGAGGGTTTTCAGATGGAGCTGACGCTCCTTCCTAAGAGGAAGAGAACCCATTACTGCGGCGAGCCGGGATTGGAGGATGTGGGCAAAGAGGTCGTCCTGATGGGATGGGTTCACCGGAGGAGGGACCACGGCGGGCTGATCTTCATCGACCTGAGGGATAGAACCGGCATCATACAGGTCGTCTTCAGCGAGGACATCGACCCCGAGGCCCACAAGCTGGCCCACAGGCTCAGAAGCGAATACGTCGTCTGCGTGGTCGGCAAGCTGAGGAGGCGGCCTGAGGGAACCGAAAACCCCAACATCCCGACGGGCGAGGTCGAGGTTGAAGGGCATGAGCTTTACATACTCAACACATCCCAAACTCCCCCCTTCCCCATAGAGGACGAGGTGAACGTGGCGGAGGAGGTGAAGCTGAAATACAGGTATCTGGACATCAGAAGGCCGAGGATGTTCCGCAACCTGCTGATAAGGCACAAGGCGGCGCTGTCGGTCAGGAAATACATGGACGAGCAGGGCTTCCTGGAGATCGAGACGCCCGTCCTGACCAAGAGCACGCCTGAGGGCGCCAGGGACTTCCTGATCCCCAGCAGGCTCCATCCCGGCAAGTTCTACGCCATGCCTCAGTCGCCCCAGCTTTTCAAACAGATGCTGATGATCGCTGGGATCGACAAATACTTCCAGATCGTCAAATGTTACCGGGACGAGGATCTGAGGGCCGACAGACAGCCCGAGTTCACCCAGATAGACATCGAGATGTCCTTCGCCGACAGGGACGACGTGTTCGCGGTGGTGGAGGGGCTGCTCGAGAGGATGTTCAAGGAGACGATAGGGGTCGAGATCGAAACGCCCTTCCCGAGATACACCTATCAGGAGGTCATGGACAGGTTCGGCTCGGACAAGCCGGATACGAGGTTCGGGATGGAGCTGTGTGATGTGTCGGACATCGTCGCGGACAGCGAGTTCAGGGTCTTCACGGAGGTTCTGAAGAAGGGCGGGCAGGTGAAGGGGTTGGTGGCGCCGGGATGCGCTAAGCTCTCGAGAAGCCAGATAGAGGAGCTGACCGAGTTCGTCAAGATCTTCAAGGCGAAGGGGCTGGCCTGGATGCGCGTCACGCCGGACGGGGTCGATTCGCCTATTAAGAAGTTCTTCCCCGAGGGGACGATAAACGCGCTGCTTGAGAGGATGAAGCCCAACCCCGGCGACATGCTGTTCTTCATAGCCGATCAGCCCAAGATCGTCGCCGACGCCCTCGGCAACCTGAGGCTCAGGCTGGGGAGGGAGCTGGGGCTGATAGATGAGAACAGGCTCGATTTCCTGTGGGTGGTGGACTTCCCGCTCTTCCAGTGGAACGAGGAGGAGAACAGGTGGGAGTCGGAGCATCACCCCTTCACGGCGCCCAATTACGAGGATCTGCACCTGCTGGACGAGGATCCGGGGAAGGTGAGGTCGCAGTCGTATGACCTGGTGATAAACGGGATGGAGATAGGCAGCGGCAGCGTGAGGATACACGACACGGAGCTTCAGAGGAAGATATTCCGGATACTGAACCTGAGCGAGGAGGAGATACAGCTGAGGTTCGGCTTCTTCCTGGAGGCGTTGAAATACGGCGCTCCGCCGCATGCGGGGATCGCGCTGGGGTTCGATCGGCTTGTGATGATAATGGCGGGCGGCCAATCCCTTAGGGACGTGATACCGTTCCCGAAGACTCAGCGCGGCATCTGTCTGGTCACGGGCGCCCCGTCGGAGGTGACCGAGGAGCAGCTCAAGGAGCTGCACATCAAGGTGGATCTCGAGGAGAAGTGATCATCCCCGGGCTGCCGTCGATCCCCCCTCTGTCGGGGCTAAAACGGGCCGGAAAATCCCACCGCTGCAATAGGTTTTAATCCCTTCGATCCCGATGAAATCGGGGTTTTCATCCCTTCGCCCCGCTGCCGTCGACCCCCTAGGGGTTTTCCCTCTACCGGAGGTCGACGGCAAAATTCCAAAACCAACCCTTGACTTTCATCCGAGTTTCCTGTATTCTTTAACTGACTTCAATCGAACCATTGTGGGATTGAAAGTCGTTCAATCCGATGAGAAACACGACATCGAATTCACACTTCAATCGAACCATTGTGG